>NZ_JBEHVX010000021.1:0-29101 GCF_040227455.1 Catenibacterium sp. RTP21428st1_D7_RTP21428_210409
GACAAATAGTCTATATCCTGAATATTTCTGCTCCACACTTCTCTTAAATCGTTACCTGTAGATTATGGGTATTCAAATAATTTTTTCTAGTTTTTTGAATTTTATTGAAATTAAGTATAGAGTTTTCTACAATAATCATAGAGGAACTTAAGTAATCTTAAGTCATTCCTTAAATAAAAAAGCCTATTGAGATGCTCATCTCGCCAGGCTTTTTTATTCGTATAACATAATATTTATAAGGGGTTTCAATTAAAGTTTTTTATTTGTTTTTTTTTATTCATTTGCATTGATATCAGGAATTTATTAGTATACTTATAGAATGTTTTTTTCATAATATATTTTCCTTTTTGTCTGGCCTGTCTATTATTAGACAGGCTCTTTTTCTTGTATACATTCAAGTAAATCTACAGCTTCAATCTTATATAATCTTGATAAAGCTATTAGATTGGTGGTATTGGGTTCACTTGTTCCATTCTCCCATTTAGAGACAGCTTGTCTACTTACTCCTAATGTTTCTGCGACAAATTCCTGAGTCATATTACAACGCAAACGATTTTCTTTAAGAGCTTCTCCTAAAGATTCCGCATTGATTTTCTTCTCTTCTCTTATATCTTTAGAGTTAATATATTTCTTTAGAGCTTTCACTATTAATATGAAGAGATAGATGGATGAACAAAAGAAGAAAATCATAAATGCAATGTAAAGAATGGCAATAATATAACTAATCACTTCATAATACATATCTCTTTTCCTTTCTATGTTGTTCCATAGCACTTTATTTGATTTAAAGCACGTTGAGGAACTTCTGATTTTGATACAATCCTTTGGTCAGTAACTACGTTCTTTTTTGTTTTTAACTTAATGTAAGTTCCTGGACAGTAGGTGTTAATAAATGTGACAAGCTTTCTTTCTCCTAATGCATTAAAAGATACAAGAACATATTCTTTTCCAATAGGTTGTTTATGACCATAATCATCGATGAGCCATGATTCTCTATTCACATTACTACAAGGAATCTGTGTATAGTAGCAGTCAGATACAGTGTGGTCAGTACTTAAGTATCTCACTGCTGTAATTGTAACTATACTGATTAAAACGATAAATACAACCAATATGCCTTTCTTTTTCATAAAACCCCTCCAATCATTTTTTATTGAATAATAGAAAGAAAATAAGACTTCCGATGAGCAGGAAGTCTTATATGAGACAGGATTATAGGTATTAAGCAGGATGTGACAGAAGAACATGTTGACTACATATTGAAAGCTTTATTACATTATCCGGTTTTTATCTTCTGTATTCTAGGAAATTGAGAGTATCCGTATTTTTCATTTAATCCTATTATGAGTGGAAAGAAGTCGAGAAATGTCTGATTCCTTGGATTGAATAGCATAAAAAAAGAATAAGTAAAATAACCTATAACCCCAATATCTCATATTGGCATAACTATTCATTCTATGCAGTGCGTGACAAGTGGTTGATATAATAACTAGAGAGCATATCTCATAAAAGATATTTATTGGTACATTAGGTAGGAGAATAGCTGATGTCCATTTTGTGCAGGATCGTGTGAGAAGTCACGATATCATTAGGGCATGTCAACTTTCTTAATATCTTTCATCAGATTGTAAAGGTTCTAAGATACTTGTCTAATTTATAGGGTAAAAGTTGTTCCCCTCTACTATGCCATATATATCTCCTTGTTCAGATGTCGGTTCATAAAGGAAGGGGGATATATGGCATAGTACAATTCTTTTCTATGAATAGTGCCTCTACAAGTGTAGTCCTAAAAATCAGTTACCTCCACCAACTATCATGTAAACTTGAGTTGACATATGTTCTTTTCCCAGGAAATAAAAAAGCCCCAGAATAGGGGCTATACATCAATTTTCTAATAATGATGTAGAAGATGACATCGCAAAGACAAATGTTGAACCATTATGAATAAGTGATGTTGTACTTGCTGGTAAGATACCAAACATACCTAATAGAATCAATCCTGTGTTCAATGTACCTATTTTTCTATAGTTACTTTTTATACGTTTCATTAATAATGCTGATAATTGTTTAAATACCACAATTTCTTCTAGTGAAGAAGATGTTAATGTAACATCTGCAAGTTCTCTCGCAATATCTGAACTATCCTGTAAAGAGATAGAGACATCTGCACAAGATAAGGCTGGGGTATCATTGACACCATCACCTACCATAACAACTTTATGTCCTTCATCTCTTAATTTTTTGACATGGTTTGCTTTATCTTCAGGTAATACGCCTGCTAAGTAACCATCAATATTAAGTTCTTCCGCAATATGCTTAGCTGCATTCTCACTATCGCCTGTCAACATAATAATATTCTTAAAACCACTGCGTCTAATATTCATAATAGTTTCTTTTGCTTCTGGTTTAAGTGGATCATAAATAGAAATAATACCTGCGAGTTCTCCTCCTATTGCGAGGAATATCAAAGAACTGGCACCTTCACTTTGTAAGTTATTGATGAGTGTTTCTATTTCTTCTGTTTTAGTAATATGTTCATCTTCAAATACAAAATGATCACTACCGATAATAGCACGCTGATCACGATAAATAGTCGCAATACCATGCGCAATAATATACTTCACTTCAGCATGTTCTTCTTCATGATGCAACTGTTCAGATGATGCCTGTTTTACTATCGCATTAGCCACACTATGTGGGAAATGTTCCTCTAAACAAGCTGCAATACGTAATACTTCATCACGTGTATAGTTTCCTATTGGTGTCACTTTCTGTACAAATGGCTGCGCATTTGTAAGGTTACCTGTTTTATCAAAGACAATTGTATCTGCCTGATCCATTGCTTCTAGGTATTTACCACCCTTAACCATAACAGAATGGCGTCCTGCTTCCTGCATTGCACTAATAATAGAAATAGATGTAGAAAGCTTAATTGCACATGAATAATCTACAAGTAATACAGAAGAAGCACGTGTAAGATTTCTTGTCGCAAGAAGTAATCCAAAGAAAGCTACAAAACTATAAGGTACAATCGCATCAGCTAAATGTTCAGCACCTGATTGGATACCTGCTTTCAATGATTCGTTTGTATCAATCATATCTACAATCTTATTAATACGGCTTTCTAATTGTAAATTTCTTACCTTGATATAAATCTTTCCTTCTTCTACAACAGTACCTGCAAAGACAGAACTTCCTTGTTTAACCATCTTACTTAATGGTTCACCGGTAAAGCTTGATTCATTAATCATGGCTTCACCATTTACTACTTCACCATCTACTGGAACCATAGAACCTGTCTGTACGACTACAATATCTTCTTTCTGCAAGTGAGAAGTAGGAATCTGTTTTTCTTTTCCTTCTTCTAATACCCATACTTTATCAATATTGACAGACAATGTTTCTTTAAGCTTTAATGATGTTGTTTTCTTTGTATAGTCTTCAAGTAATGAAGAGATATTCAATAAGAACATGATATTACATGCTGTACCCCATTGTCCTGATAATAAAGAAACAGAGATACGTGTGGCATCAAGTACTGGTACATCAATACGTTTATGTACAAGAGAATAAAGTCCTTCTTTTACATAACGAATTGTATGATAAATAGTTAATCCGTTTCTTACTGGTAATGGTAATGGTAAAAACCATTTAGAAGCATATCTTCTTGCGATGATTGCGGTGAATTTACCAATGTATTGATCATTGATATCACGGTAATCTATAAGATATTTGTTTTCTTTAATGAGTTTTTCATAGAGTGTGTCATCAAAGTGAGGGATATCTAAAGAGTTGATTTTGTCAATCAAAGCATCTCTTTGATCAACACTGTAAGTGAACAAAATAGAACCTGTTCTTTCATTGACATCAGCTGATTCAACCATATCCCATTTACATAATGCGAAATGTAGGGCTAATGCCTTATTTCTAGAAAAGCGATAACGTCCATAACGTATTCTCATACGTCCTGGTATGTCATGTACTATACGATACTCTAACATTCTCTTATCACCTAAAAAATAGGAAATGACTATTTCCTATTTTGCTTCTTTCTTGCTTTTAGCTTCAGCATAGATATCTTTTGCGTCTTCTACGATTGTATCATATGATACAAGTGTCTGATCCTTTAACTGCATACCAGTCGCAACTGATTTTACTGCAGCTTTTCTTGCACAGTCACTCTTTGCGAACTTACTACCTGCCACTGTAGCGGCTACACCACCTACAAATGACCATAATAATTTGTTTTTAAATAAGTCTTTCATATTCTTTTCCTCCTATATTAGTCCTAACTAACAAAATTATAATGACACTATAGAGAAGGTTTGTGAACAAAAATGTTAGAGTTTGTTAGAGAAGCATAATCAAGGTGCCAAATACTATTAGTATTAATCCAAGTAATGATTTCTTAGAGAGTTTCTCATGGAAAATAAGATAAGAGAATAATACAGTAAATAGAATACTCAACTTATCTATAGGAGTAACTAGACTTGCTGGTCCACTTTGCAAGGCATGATAGAAGCATAACCAGGATCCTCCTGTAGCTAAGCCTGATAACATAATAAAGAGATATTCTTTCTTAGGAATACTCTTCATATTCATTTGACTATGCGTCGCAAAAACCACAATCCAGCTCATAATAAGTACAACACTTGTACGAATAGCTGTTCCTAGGTTACTTTCAATATTTGTGATTCCTATCTTACCAAGTATAGTCGTCAAACTTGCAAAAATAACTGAAAGCACAGCATAAAGTAACCAGGCATTATTTGTCTGTTTATTATCTTCTTTCTTTTCTACCATTAAATATGTACCTGTTGTAAGAATGATCGTACCTATGATCTTATATACTGTGACACTTTCTTTGAAGAATATAAGAGAAAGAATAATCGTCAATACAACACTTGTCTTATCTACAGCTGTAACTTTATTGATATTTCCTTGCTGTAACGCCTTAAAGTAACATAACCAGCTCACTCCAGTAGATATTCCAGAAAGAATTAAGAATAGAAATGTCTTATGGGTGATTGTATGGATTGTATCAAATGAGCCAACTATTCCTACCATGATCCATGAAAAGATGAGTACGACAATAGTACGTAATGCAGTGGCTAGATGAGAGTTTGTATGTTCAATACCACATTTTGCAAGTACTGCAGTGAGACCTGCAAAAAAGGCAGAACCAAATGCATAAAGTATCCACATAAAAAAGCCTCCTTATAATACTATTATAGGAGGCTAAAATGAATTTGTTTAGAATTCTTTGATAGCTTTGATTACATCTTCTACAGTTAAATGGAATTCCTTGAATAAGTCTGCTGGCTTACCTGAAGCACCAAATGTATCCATAGTGACATATTTGCCCTTGAATCCTGCGAATTCACCCCAAGATAAACGGCTTCCTGCTTCTACAATAATTCTATTTTCTACACATGATGGTAAAATAGATTCTTTGTATTCTTCAGACTGTTCTCTAAATAATTCCTGACAAGGCATAGAAACGATTCTGATATTTAAGTCAGGGTCTTTTAATTGTTCTTTAGCTTTGACTGCTAAGTCTACTTCTGAACCTGATGCAATGATGATGATATCTGGCTTACTCATACAATCATCAATAATATAACCACCTCTTAAGGCACCTTTATTACTTCCTACCATCTTAGGTAAGTCCTGTCTAGAAAGGATGAGTGATGTAGGTGTTTCTTTTGAACTCATTGCGACATACCAGCCTGCTTTTGTTTCAAATTCATCACATGGTCTAAATACATACATGTTAGGCATTGCACGAAGCATAGTCAACTGTTCTACTGGTTCATGTGTTGGTCCATCTTCCCCTACACCAATACTGTCATGAGTAAATACATAAGTAAGTGGAAGCTTCATTAATGAAGATAAACGAGCCATAGGTTTTACATAGTCACTAAATACAAAGAATGTAGCCACATATGCTTTTAATCCACCATACAACATTAAACCATTACCTACTGCAGCCATAGCCTGTTCTCTTACCCCAAAGTGAATATTACGTCCACCATAGTTGTCTGCACTGAATTCACCTTCGCCATTTAATACTGTCTTATTAGAAGGTCCTAAGTCAGCTGAACCACCAATGAAGTTAGGGGCAAAGTTCTTAATAAGGTTCATTGTTTCACCACTTGCAGCTCGTGTTGCAATATTGTGATGTTTATTAGCCCAGAATAATGGGTTATCCTTGAAGATTCTTGCAAAGTCAGGGTTAAAATACTGTTCCCATACAATCTTCATTTCTGGATATTCTTCAAAGTATTTATCCTGCATAGAAGTCCATGCATCATATAAATCATCTACACGTTTTTGTGTAGAAGCTAGATAATCATATACTTCTTCTGGTACATAGAATTCTTCCTGTGGAAGACCAAGTTTTTCTTTAAGTGCTTTGATGCTGTCTACACCAAGTGGTGCACCATGAGTGCTTTCTGAACCTTCATTTGGACTATCTTTACCGATTGTAGTCTTGATTTCAATGAACTTAGGTTTACCTTTAATAGTTTTTGCTTTTTCTAATGCAGCAAGTACTTCATCTAAGTTATCTCCATCTTCTACAGTTAATGTTTCAAAACCAAATGCCTTTACTCTGTCTGATACATTTTCTGTAAATGTGATGTTTGTATTACCTTCGATAGAAATGTTGTTTGAATCATATAAGATGATGAGCTTTTCTAACTTAAGTGTACCGGCAAGTGATAATGCTTCTGAAGAAATACCTTCCATCATACATCCATCACCAGCTAATGCATAAACATAATGATCAAATAGATCATAACCTGGTTTATTAAATACAGTGGCTAAATGAGCCTGACCCATTGCCATACCAACAGCCATGCCTAAGCCCTGTCCTAGTGGACCTGTAGTGGCATCTACACCTACTGTATGTCCATATTCTGGATGTCCTGGTGTAAGTGAACCTAACTGTCTAAACTGCTTTAAATCATCCATAGTTAAGCCATAACCATATAGATGTAATAAGCTATAAAGCATGCTTGAACCATGTCCTGCTGATAAAATAAAACGGTCTCTGTTAATCCATTCAGGATGCTTTGCACTATGGTTTAATACCTGTGACCATAATACATGAGTGAACCCAGCAGCCCCTAAAGGAAGTCCTGGATGTCCTGAATTTGCTTTCTGAATCATATCTGCACAAAGTGCTTTAATCGTATATACTGTTTTTTGATCAATCTTGTTCATTTTCGTTTATTTTCTCCCATTCATCATTGTTAAATATTATACCTGTTCTCTTTTTGTGAATGCAAGATATTTAGTACTTCACATTCCAATTCATTGCAGCATTATATAAGAAATACAGGCCATACATTAAGCAGCCTTCATCAAAAATAGTGGCTTTGTTATGAAGACCATAAATATAACCATCCTGTTTACATCCTGCAGCAAGAGTAACAAAGAGTGAAGGTACATTGGCAGTAATATGGCCAAAGTCTTCTGAGATAGTAAGAGGAAGTTCTAACTTCTTGATATAACCACCAAATACATCTTTTTCTACATCCATAATAGATTTAAGTAATGCAGGATCATTATAGACACTTGGTGCCTGCTGTAAAATTGTGATACCTGCCTGGGCATGATACATAGAAGCAATACTTTGAACTAACTCATTCACTCTACCCATAATATATTCCTGATCATCTGGACGATAACTTCTTAAAGAACATTTCATATAGGCTTTTTCTGGAATAATATTATGTGCTTTACCTGCATTCATAATACCAATTGTAAGTACATCATCATGACTCATGCTGATTTCTTTAGGAATGATTTCTTGTAATTGCTGGTATATATGAACAGCCACACGCAGTGCGTCAATACCTTTTTCTGGCATAGAACCATGTGAACTCTTACCTGTAATATTAATTTCAAAGATTGTAGACGCTGTTGTCATCGCTTTACGGATTGTACGTATAGTTCCTGTCTTATCTTCTGTTGCAGGCATAACATGTAACCCTACTGCAGCATCAACACGAGGATACTTTAATACCCCATCTTCAATCATCATCTTACAACCCACTAGTCCTTCTTCATGAGGCTGGAAAACAATCTTGATCTGCCCTTTTAGTTTCTTTTCATTCTGTTTTAATAGTTTGGCACACATCAACATCATAGATGCATGCATATCATGTCCACAGGCATGCATAGATCCATTAATAGATTTAAAAGGTAAGTTTGTATGTTCTACTAAAGGTAATGCATCCATATCACTTCTAAGTAAAAGAATCTTCTTATCATGAGGTCCTACAAGTATTTCAATACTTCCTCCTGGATTCACAATAATATTCTCATAACCATACATTTCAAGCAGTTTCACTATATATTCCTGTGTCTGAGGAAGAGGATGACCTACTTCTGGATGTTCATGAAAATGTCTTCTCAGTCGTATTAATTCCTGTTCGATATCCTTGTTGTTTGATATCCATTTTTCTATCTTTTCCATAACTTACACCTACTTTTCCATTTCTTGAATAATACGTCTTGTATTAATAATCTTCTGTGCATATTCCTCTTTATTACGTTTCACTAATCCATAGTAAAGAAGATCAACAGCAATAAATGCAGCCATATCTTCTTCTGGATGTGATAAAAAACTTTTCCCTTTTTTATAATTACCCTTTAAAAAAGTATACCATGATTTTCTTTTTTATCGCATTTTTTATGCCATAATACAAAAATTATGCATGATTTAATAATTTTTTATCATTTTATAACATTTTTTATTATCTTCCGATAATTCATTTTATCATGAATATATAGTCTGTTTTTTCGCTTATTCCGATAAACATACATGATATTTTAATGTTATGATGATAATTTCTTATTGACATGACTGTTTTCTATTCGTATAATGCAGTCATACCAGAAAGGTAAAAAGAAAACATAAACATGATAAAGGGGGAGTGCTTATGGCAAAGGTTTTAACTGAAGTTTTTGGTATATGGTATTTAATTGGTGCCGCGTTTGTATTCTTTATGCAGGCAGGCTTCGCAATGGTTGAAGCAGGGTTCACCCGTGCTAAGAATGCCGAAAATATCATCATGAAGAACTTGATGGATTTCTGTTTAGGAACTGTTGCTTTTCTTATTGTAGGTTATAGCTTCTTATGTGGGAGTGATGTAGCTAACGGATTTATTGGATGGGTTGGTTTTGAAAATGGTCCATTAACTAACTTTGCATCAACTGATTGGTCTAGCTTCGTATTCAACTTAGTATTCTGTGCAACTGCAGCTACTATCGTATCTGGAGCCATGGCAGAAAGAACTAAGTTCTTAAGTTATTGTATTTATTCATTCGTTGTAAATTTGTGGCGAAAAAATCACACGCTTGCGTGTGGGATGAAAGCCACATTTTACTTGATAAATACTTAGAAAAATGATATATAATCTATGTATATTAAAGTATAGAAAGTAAACAGATCATTAGTAAAAGTAACTATGATATAAACACACATACAACAAAACAACCATCACTGTAATCAGAAAAATCCTAATAATACTGCACATATAGCGAACAATAATAACCATGCAGAACAGTGCAACTCTGATAATTCAACATATCATTCAAGTTGTGGAAAAAAGTAATGACAAGAACTAAAAGTGACAATGTACAAATAAATATTTCCATTCCTGCTGGATGGAAAACAGAACTTGAGAACCCTGCACGTATCTATTCTGTTGAGGAAGGTGAGAGTATCATATTTCTTGACTTGTTGCATAGAGGAATTCAGAAAATATAAATTAGGTGAACAAGACAGTGAAGAACAATATCATAGTGCTTCGTATTGAAAATATCTGATACAGTATCACATCATCAGGTATTCTAAATTCATATTTCTGGTATTAAAAGGTAATGTAGAGGAAATATTGAAACAGATATTACAGAAAAATCTATTATCACATTAAGGCTCTTGAAGTGAAGCCTGACCATATACATGTCTTTGTAGATGTACCACAAACTGCTGCTCCCTGTGATGTTGTAGGAACTTTTAAAGATATAAGTGCTATTGAACTATTCAAGGCATTTCCGCAATTAATACAATTCTGCAGGATGTGGTATTTTATGGTCTAGAGGATATTTTGTATCTACAGTAATTAGGATAATATTAAGGAGCAGAAAAATGATAACTGATAAAGAACATAAAAGACATCTTAAACAATTTCATAAGCTTTCTGATAGACATATCTTAGCTGCTGAAACTGATATGTCTTCTTCTGATATACAAAAAGTTGTAAAGCTATCGAATAAAATCAGAAAAGCAGGCAATGAACTTGTAGGTCTTATGAGAAAGAATTATAACCAGCTTATGCGTACAAAGAGATACCGTAAATTACTGTTTCTTTATGGTGATTCTAAAGATAAGGATAAAAGAAGAACTTATGCTAAACAACTTAATGAAATGCAGAAAGCTTATAATATTACATGGGAATACTGCAGAACGTCCATGATTCCAATAGGCAAGAAATATGGTGTAGACGCTGTATTCGCTCTGACTAAAGCCGAAGATATATGGCGTGGTATTGAGAAATGCTTATATGGTAATGGTAATGCCATTCATTTCTCAAGATATGGAGAACTGCCTTGTATTCGTGCAAAGCAGATCAATCGTGGTATACCTATATCCGTCACAGATAATAAGCTACAGTTCAAACTTGGCAGGATGGTATTTGGAATACAAATAAATGATAGATTCCAGCAGGATGAAGTAGATGCGGTTTTATCATATCTTGCTGAATCTGAGATTCTGGATGACAGGGCTGTTAAAACTCTTATTAAAGATGGCTGTTGCATAGATACATACAGACCCTGCTATGCTACGCTTGTTCCCAGGATGATAAGAGGTAAATACAGAGTATATCTGCATCTTACTATCGAGGGTAAAGCAAAGCCAAAATATGATAAGCATGGCAATCCAAGACATAAATATGGCAAAGGAATGATCGGTGCTGATATTGGTACACAGACAGTTGCTTATACATCTGATACGGAAGTCGGTCTAAAAAACCTTTCAGAGCGCGGCAACAGTATTCAGACTTCTGAGAGAAAAGAACGTCTGCTTCACCGTGCTATGGACAGGTCAAGACGTGCAACTAATCCGCAGAATTATAATGATGATGGTACTGTTAAAAAAGGCTGTAAAACCTGGAAATATTCAAATCATTATAAGAAATTAAAAGAAAAGCACTCTGAATTATGTCGCATCAATGCCATAAACAGACAGCTTGCAATAAATGAAGACGCTAACCATTTAAGAAGTCTTGGAGATGTATTTATCACAGAACCTAAAAATGCAGGCAGGCTTATGAGACGAGCCAAAGAAACTACGGTTAATAGTAAAGGCAAGTTTAATAGGAAAAAGCGCTTTGGCAGATCCATAAAGAATAGATGTCCTTCTGGGTTTCAAGCTGCTGTAGAACAGAAATTCAAGGTATCAGGTGGTATATATATTGAAGTATCTAATGATTATAGAGCCTCACAGTACGACCATACTATTGATGACTATATTAAAAAGAAACTATCTGACCGAATGTATAAGCTTCAAGATGGTACTGAGGTACAAAGAGACTGGTATTCATCATTCCTATTATACTGTTACGATTACAGAACCAAAGATATAGATAAAAACAAATGTATTTCTGAATTTGATAAGTGTTATAACAAAGAAAAAGCTCTAATCGAATGGATTAAGGTTAACGAGATCAAGGTATTAAATAGCGGAATTAAGATAGCGTAAAACATATTCAGGGAGATTGACTATACTTCCTTACGAAAGTAGAAATTTACCGTTAATGTGGTCGCTGGACTGCTTGGTAATGAAAGTTCTGATTCAAATAGATTTACACTTGTAACTCCAAAGTCTGAAAATGATGTACGATTACAAGCTACACTTGGCAATCAGAACCCCACGGGCTTGCCCGTGGGAGTAGTCAGATTATTAATTTAAAGATGGTACAGGAAATCACAAAAGATTTAGCACTTCTTGTAGATGGTACTTCTATTCCTATTAGCCGTAGTTACTATAAGGCTTTAAAAGATCGAATTAATAATCTTATTCCATGAACAAAGGACGATTAGATCACATGATTTAATCGTCCTTTATTTCAATTCTTTCCTTTACCTAATCACTTTATTTCATCTTTTATAACTTGAATATACTCCAAGTCTATTTAGTCACCCAGAAACTCAATGGTGTTTTTTACTTATATAATGCATTGTAAAGTTTTAATAATTGGTCATCTCTATTCTTAATTGCTTCATGATCTTTTCCATCATGATAATCATAGAATCCTTGCTGAGTTTTAATTCCAAAATGACCTGATTCATAAAGTTCAGCTAATTCATGTGGTACCTTTTTATCATTACATAAGTCTTCCATTAGATAATCGCTAATATGGTAAAAAGTATCTAATCCACCAAAGTCTGCTACTTCTAGCGGACCTAAACAAGCATATCTAAATCCCAAGCCATATTTCATTACTGCATCTATATCTTCTTTAGATATAACACCCTGTTCTACTAGATACAGTGCTTCTCTTAATACCGCAAATTGAATTCTATTCGCTGCAAATCCTAATACATCCTTCTGCACAATAACAGGCTTTTTACCAATCTGAATACTTAAATCCTTAACTGCCTGTGCAACGCTTTCTAAAGTATGATCACCTTTAATAATTTCTATGAGAAGAATTAAATGTGAAGGATTAAACCAATGCATTCCTATGAAACGTTCTGGTTTATACACAGCTGATGCTAATGTATTAATAGAAATACCTGAGGTATTTGTGGCAAGAATCGTATCTTCTCTTACAATCTTAGATATTTCTTTATAGAAACTTTGTTTAATCTCTACCTTTTCAATAATACTTTCAACAACTAAATCACAATTTTTAAAGCATGATTTATTTGTTGTATAAGTTAAATGCTGGTGTAGTTTTTCTTCTTCTTCAATTGCGAGTTCATGCTCTTCTATAAGAATCTTTGTATTTTCCTGGATTCTATTTCTCGCATTCTCAATGGCTTCATCCTTCAAGTCATAGATAGTAACATCAAAGTTATACTTAGCAAAAATCTGAGCCATTGAATAACCCATTGTACCAGCACCTGCAATGACTATATTCTTAATATCCATTAGTCAATCTCCATTTCTAATAAGGCACTACCTAAAGTTTTACCATGCATATCTACAGCAAGTGATCTAGTAACACCACCACCTAATGCATCTTCCATTACAAAGTTTAAAGCACTGATAGTAGGCATTTCATATCTAGTAATCTTCCCATGCACAATATCCTTAAAATAATCCTTAAGCTTTTCTTCTGTCACTTTTTCTTTAATAAGTTCATAGTCTTCATCTTTATATGCAATAACTGAAATAACAGAAATATTTCCTTTATCACCTGTTCTAGAATGCGCAATTTCTTTTAATAGCATAGTCTATACCTCCAAGTATCCTACAGTAATATGAAAATGTTCAGTAGGAATCAAAATAGATGCAATACTTACGATATCTTTAATTGTTTTAACTGCTCCTCCTCCACCAGAAGGACCATTTGTATAAAGAGCTTCTACTTCATTTCCGACAAGTCCTGCTTCTTCCTTACTCTTCACTCTAGCGGCTACTCTTAATCTAATTTCATTTGGTACATACTGTCCCATTCCATCAGAGATGCTATCCATATATAAAGAATTCAAGCCAATATAATCGAAACGTACTTCTTCAGCCTTTAAACCTATCATTTCAAAACGATGTTCTAGTACTTCTTTTGCAAGTTTTGCTTTAGCAAGCGCATTTCTTCCCCCGTAACTGATTTGTCCTTCGCCAATATAACAATCATGGTAACCAACACTTGTCTTATAATAACCATTTGGTGCTTTACCACTCGCATTTTCTATTCTTACTTCATTTTCACCAATCTGTTTTACAGTAATTTGAGAGAAATCTGCAATAACATCTGGTGTAAAGTAATTCTCCGGATCCTGAATTTCATAGAGAGACTGTTCCTTAACAGTTTCTGTTGTGACAATACCACCAGTATTTGGAAGCTTTGATACAACACCATCTCCATTTTCATCTACTTCAATAATTGGGAATCCTAAATTCCACAGTTCAGGTACATCTTTATAACCCGGATCAGCAAAATAACCACCTGTCACTTGTCCAGCACATTCTAATAAATGTCCTACCCAAGTCCCTTTTCCTAGCTTTTCATAATCATCCATAGACCATCCAAATTCATACACTAATGGGCCTAAGCTAAGAGATGGATCAGCCACTCTTCCCGTAATAACGATATCCGCATTATTCTTTAACGCTTCTACAATACCAACGCAACCAATATAACCATTTGCGGATAATACTTCACCATCAATAGCTGATAAAGGTTTCTTAGTTTCCATAGTGACATATTCCTGATAGTCTTCTAGTTTATCTGATACATCATCACCTTCAACATAAGCAATCTTTAGATTAGTTAATCCTTTATCTTTTGCCATTTCCTGACACTTTAATGCAGCATAATAAGGATTCGCTGCGCCCATATTAGTAATAACTTTAACTTTATGTTCCTTTAATGCATCTAAAATACGATCAAAACGATATTCAAATAATGCATTATATCCTTTTGTAGGATCTTCCATTTTAGCTTTCTGAGCTAGAGAGATAGTTCTTTCAGCTAAGCATTCAAAAATAATATAATCAAGATTTCCTCTTTTGATTAAGTCAATAGCAGGTTCAATACGGTCTCCCGCATAACCTGCACCACTGCCAATTCTTATTTTCTTCATAATAATATCCACCTGTACAAAAAGTGCTGATTATTCAGCACTTTCTCCTTCTTTTAAGAATTGATTATCATATGCTTTCATGAACGGTGCTGCAATAATAATATCTAATACTAATAACCCAAACCATACAAAGACTGCTTTAATATCCATTGATGCAAGCCAAGCTTGTAATGGACCAGGGATTGTAAATGGTAATGAAATATAGAATTTCTTTAGGAATCCACAACTCATAAGTGTATAAGCAATAGCAACATTCAAATTGTTACAGATATAGAAGATAATGAGTGTAAATGGGTTTAATACTGTTGGTAAACCAAAGATGACTGGTTCATTAATGTTGAATGCTGTTGAAACAACCGCAATCTTCGCAATAGATTTTGATTGTGATGCTTTAGAGAACAATAATAAACAAAGCACTACTGCCATATATGAAATATAACCACCATATACAGTATTAAATGCACCTGCAAAAATAAATGGAAGTTCTTTACCTGCTGCATAGGCTTCAGCATTCATAGCAAGAGCTGCTGTTGTAACTGGAGTAACAACAACACCTAACATGTTTCCACCATGAATACCAAAGAACCAGAAAGTTGTCATCAATAAGTTAATGATAATAATAGACTGTAATGAACCTGTTGCTGATAATAGTGGCTGGAAAATCGCATAGATTAATCCTGAAAATCCTGTACCTACAAAAGTAGTACATAATGCATCAATAGCCATAAAGAATACTAAACTTGCTACACCTGGAATTAATACATTGAAAGGTGCTGCAACATTTGGTGGCACTGAATCTGGTAAACGAATAACAAGATTCTTCTTCATAAAGAAATGATTGATTTCAATAACACAAATCGCAACTAAGATTGCTGTAAACATTCCACTTGCACCAATGTTGGTTAATGGAATCGCTGTTACTGTTGCTTCACCTGCTGTGAACGCTGTAGGAATACCAGCCACACATAAATATACTAGTAAAGTTGTAATGAGATTAGAGATTGTATCCATCTTATAGTATTTACATAGACGATACGCAACACCAAGTACAACATAAATTGAAATAGCTCCAATTGTTAAATTGTATGGAATCATAAGTGTTGTTTTAAAAGTTGCTGCGAGATCACGTCATGCACATAAAATTGTTGTTAATATATTAGTTGCTTTTACTGAAGCATCTACTGGAGGCATTGCAAATAAAATCGCAAAACCACCGATAATTGTTACTGGCACTAGAATTGTTAATCCATCACGAACAGCAGCTAAATGTCTCTGTTGTGAGATTTTCATTGCTACAGGAACAACATATTTTTCTAGTACTGCTTGAAACTTATTCATAAATCCTGAATTTTTTTTGTTCATAAATAATCCTCCTCACTTGTGTCATGTTTTATAACCGGTTTCATTTGACACATCTAGCATAGCATGAAATGAATAGCTATGCAATATTTATTTTTAATTTTTGAATTTGCTTTCATTTTAGATAAGTATGTGCTATACTTGCAATTGCAAGGAGGTAAACATATGCAAACTGGTTATAATAAATTAAACATTACACCTAAAAAGGCAGTACGTATTGCTGGATATAATAGAAAAGAATTATCTAAAGGTGTATTGGATCCAATAGAAATTAACTCTTTAGTCATTAAAGAGGATAAACAAACAATTATTATCTCTATTCTAGATTCTATTATTATTGAGGATAGTGTGATTTTATCTGTTAAACAGGCTATTTTTGATAAATATGGTATTCCATTTGAACAAATAGTTATAGGCTGTATTCATACACACTCTGCGCCTGCCTACTTTAAACCATTTTTTGAAAATGTATATATTGATCCAGAATTACAGCGCAATCTTATTAAATCCTTTATTGAAAGTATTTCTTTAAGTATGAATTCTTTAGAGGATTCTTTTCTAACAATGGAAAAAACGGAGATAGAAGGTCTCTATGGTAATCGAAACAACAAGAATGGTATTGCAGATAAGAGTGTTCATGTTATTCATTTTATGAATAGCCATTCAAAAAAGGACATCTGTTCATTCATTCAGATGTCTTGTCACCCTACTATTTTAAATGGTTCTAATTTAAAGTTATCTGCCGATCTACTTGGATGGGTTCGTCAAAAGTATCAGCAAAAGACAAATGTTCCATGTATGATTGTTAATGGATACTGTGGTGATGTCTCTACTCGTTTCTATCGTGAACTTAAAGGCGAAGATGAATTAGAGAGAGTATCATCTTCAGTCATTAATCAGATGAATCATTTACATACATTAGACACTAATACTGAAGGATTAAAATTCACTACAGTCGAAAAGAAATATTCCTATAATGGACAGACAGACTCTTTTGTACAAAGTGAAATTCCTCATCTTAAAGAGATAATTGCTCAATCTGACGATACTTCAAAATTGGCTATGTCTAAAATGTTACTTCATAATCTAGAATTTAAAGCAAGTAAAGGGAAAATGACATTAAACCTTTATAGTCATATCATTAAACTTGGTAATATTCTTTTGATTTCTCTCCCAGGAGATATTACTGCTGCTTTAGGTCAAAGAATAGTGAATACATTTAAAGATTACCACGTTATTATAATGGGTTATTGTGAGAATTATTCTAACTATTTTGTCTGTAAGGAAGACTATGGGAAGTATTTTGAAACATACATTTCTCGTTTATCTAAAGGAAATGCGGATGATTTTATCCAGAGAGTTATTGATCAGACACATGCTTTATTAAAGTAAATTCTTTCGAATTTACTTTTTTTACATTATAATAAGAAAAGAAATTGAGGTGGTTATATGAACCCATTTGAAAAGATGGATTTAAAAAAGGATTCATTCACAAAAAAAGAACTTATGCTTTACGATGTACTGAAAGATAATTTACAGAATATTTTAAGTTTTTCTGCAAGTGACTTATCAAAACAATATAATATCTCACAATCTACGATTACTAGATTCTGTCAAAAAATCGGCTATGATGGATACAATGAGTTTAAGTTTGATGTATTTAGATCAGGAAAACAAGGAAATTCATCTAAAGACAATCTTTCTACTTTGGATGCATATATTAAGCTTATAGAAATACTTAAATCATCTATTGATTATCAACAACTTAATCAATTTGCATCTGATATTGTAAACGCAGAATCTATTATTATTCTTGGAATGCACAAAAGCGCGCTTCCTGCAAAACTGTTACAATATAACCTATTTAAATATGGCAAGAAGGCTATTTTCTTAGACTATGGAGACATTGTCAATGATTTTCAACAGTTAATAAATCAAGATGATATGGTTATTATCTATACAAATAGAGGAAATGTGCTTGGATCTATCAATACAACACTTAAAGATATGTCTAAGAAACTGTCTTTTAATCTATCTATTATTACTATGAATGATAAGCTTTCTATAAAAAAATATACAAACAACTATATCTGGCTTCCATCTACTATTAACCAAGGATTTCAGAATTATCTAGAAAATCAGGTTATATTCTTTATTTATACGGATATACTTACATCAGAAATAGCCAAATTAATGTAAAAATAGCACAAAGACTTAGACACCTAAATGTCTAAGTCTTTTATTATATCTTCAGATTCCACAAAACTAGGATCCATATGTGTTAAGAAATGCCACTCATCTGTATTTCTGTATAAGATGGCTTCGCCATCTTCAGAACCAAAATAAGCTCTCTCTACCTCATATCCTTTAGATTCTAAGTATTGTTTAACACATCTATAGTTATATTCTCTTTTCTCTATGTAATCCTTAAGTTCATCTGAGGCGCGATTAAAATTACTTGTTCAATTCAAAAAAACTTGATTTAATCTATGTTTTTTAATATTTTTAAACTATTTTTTAAATTTCACGTCTTTTTTACGGAAAAATCATGAAATTTATATGAGGCTATAAACTTCTTATTGGCAAACCAAGGATAATTATAAACAATCCTTTTCTTATTTGCAAGAGTAGAATCACTTATATATGTTGCATTCCATTTCTTCCCTTTTGAACTTACAAACAAATTTCTTAAATGCCGTGTCATTAAGCAAGGACGGACGTTACATCCTCTATAACTTCTACTCGCAATCCATATTTAGAGTGATTTAAAGGTATCATCCGATATAATGTAATATTGTTTTTTTCAGCATGTTTTTGAAGTTTTTTTAAATATTCTGTTATTTCTTTATTATTAAAGTTAAAATTCATGCCAAAATAAATAGATTTTATAGCACTGGAAAGATCTAAAAAAATATGACTTTCACTATTTATTTCTTTAACACTTTTGTTTTTGATAGAATCTATCTCTGTTCTATCAATTCTAAAACGCCACTCTTTTTCATATCTCCACATAGAACTCTTATAAAACGAAGGATTTCTTGCTAAATTTTTATTATGATATGCTAAGAGTTGTGTTGCATCATATCTTTTCTCTTTATAAATTATCGGAAAAATTAATTGTTTAATTTCTTTGGGAATTTTATCATAATCATATTCTATACAGATGCCCTTATGTGAATCAGCATAATGAGCCCACATCAATGGATTATTATTCTCCTCAGAAAAACACGTAAAATAATTTTCTTCTTTATACTCTAATTCAATTTTATTAATTGATTTTTGAAACATTTCCTTCATATCAGCAGTATTTCCCATGAACAATAAATTTTGATTACAAATCCATTTACGGTCATTCATATATTTTTCACTATCTATATAAAATCCACAATCAAAAGGATCATTATACACACTAGGTTGGCTTATTTTAATTAATCCACCTATTGTTTCAGATTCAATAAATTCAACAGTTCGGTATCTATATAAACAATTAGGTCTATTAACATATATAAAATTTTGAACATCTTCATATGTTTTATTTTCATCTTCCATTAATTCTATATAACGTTTAGTTATTTTTTTATCAAACACATATATTCCCTCCCTCAATAAATAGTTTTGAGGTATCTAATATAGATACCTCAAAATAAATTTTAACAAGTTATAACTTGCATTATGTGAATTTTTTAATTAACAAAAAACATTTGTTCAGAATCAATACCTTCCTTTACAAATAATTTAGGTATATTTGCTTGATTTGCATCTAATAACATCAATTGTGCTACTGCTTGACAATACGCCTTCTGTAGAGAATGACCAAAACCAATAGATGAATACAGTTGAGCTGCAAACTCACAAGCAGCTGAATCACCTATAGAATCAGACATACCAATAGCGGCATTTATATATTGCACACAATTTTTTGCTTGCGCTTCTGAAAAACACATATTGAAAACTACAAGTTCTATCCTATCGCTCATTGTTGATAAAGTGATTGTCATAGCCTCTTTTGTAACAAAATTTGCTGTCCCATCCACATTCAATAATACAATATCTCCATTGCAACTTCCGTGACCACTAAAATGCACAATAGTTGGATTAGTTTCATTGACCGCTTGTAGAATATCACTACTTCTTGTAGCCCATCTTGTTTCAAATTTAACCGAATCTCGATATTCTGACATACGTATCTTGCTTTGAATCATGCGAGCTTCTTCGTCTAATCGCAGTGGATTTGTATCTATTGGGCTAGATGCTAAAAACAGCACTGTAATCTCATCAGGGATATGTTTTAAGTTTTCAATTTCTTGCATAATTATATTTTGATTTACAGATTGTTCTTTCAACATTATTTGTAAATCTTTATTTTTCTTTTCAATTTCTCGAGCACGTTTATTTTCCAATTCTAATTTCTTTTTTTCTTCTTTTGCAATTTCATTTTCATATTTAACTTGTGAAGAAAGAATTTCGCTTCTCTTCTTCGAAATCTTGCCTTGTAAATCTCCACATTTTTTTAGACTATCACTCTTCTTCCGCATTGCTAAGTCTATTTCCTTTTGTTTCGATTTTATAGTTGATAATGATTTGGTTTGTGACATTCTTTTATTAGCTAACAGAATTTTTTTCTCCTGATCTGCAATTTTTGATTGTTCTTTTGCTAAGTCCTGAGTCAATTTATTTAATTCTTTCTCTTTTCTTAACAAGTTATTTCTTATATAGTCAATTGTTGCCATACTCTTTCCTCCTTCATATACTTATAAATTGAAATGGAGGCGATGTGTATACTATTTTAAAATAGTCACACGACCACAATGTGGGCATCTTGAAGGATTAGAAAATGGAATGATTTTTCTTCCACATCTACATATGTAGTATGTATATTTAATTCTTTTCATAATTTTACCTCCTTTTTCCTATTTTTTGCAGTATTTAATAGAAAAAAAGTTCATCACCACATTTTTTAGAGCAATTAAACTTGCGCCTAATAAACATGCATGGTAAAATCTATTTGTCTACATAGATTTTATCTATAATACATTATATATGTATTTGACGAAACGCCGAGTTGCAGCTCGGTTTTTTTCTTTATATATACCGTCTTAATCAAAGAATATATCTGGATTACATCCAAAAACTCCATTCAATATCTTGTTTGTCAAACTTACCTTCGATCTCGAAGTTTTAAAATCACTTAATCTTTTGAGAGTACTTTTACCATATTGATCCTTTGTCGATATCCATACTTGATCGCGGCGAAAATCCCCATCCAATAATAACGGTTGATGTGAAGTACAAATTAATTGAGCATTAAATGGATTTGTAATCTCGTTCGTAAATAAATTGACAATTTCTTTAACCAAAGATAAATGTAATCCATTTTCTATTTCATCAACAATTAATACTCCACCATTTTCTAAAACATCAAACAAATATGGCAAAGCAGTAAACAGTTTCACGGTTCCTAACGATTCATCAGCAAAGAAAGTAAATGGAGCTATTTTTTCTGTTTCTTCTCCATTTTCATAAAAAGCGTGTACACCCTCTACTCCGATTTTCATTTTTGTCGCAATAATTTCACGATTTTCAAAATCGTCACTTTCTACCTTTTGATGTCCTACTTCTTCTTCTTCTTCAAAAGATATATTAATGTTTCTCAAAGTCGGATCAGCTTTTTTTAAAATCTCAACATATTTTTTTATACGTTCTTCTGAGAACGATTCAGTTGCATTCATTGGCTTTAATCTAGCTGCTGTCATACTGACAACTCTTATTTCATGAATTGCATCATTGATTTTCATTGCTATTTCGTTATTTAACAACGCAGCTATTGACAAACACAACGCTTCTTCCTTAACAACATGTTTCGTATTTTCAAAATCTTTAAATTCAGATTTTAAAACTATGTCTTTGAAAGAACTTGATGTTCTTTCTATTAACTTTTCTGTCCTTATTCGTTTTTTAGTCAATAACTCATAAATGACTTTTTCATTTAATATTGAAAATTCATAGTGATACATAGTTTCGCCTATTAAAATCTCTATTTCAAACTTTGTAGGCTTATCTGTATATTCCTTATCAAATGCAAAGGTAGGAACTGAATTTTCAAATTCTTTGATAGGTAAAGTCGACAATTGAGATTGATTTAATGTTGTAAGCGATGACCAATCAAGGAGTCTTTGAATTTCTCGCAGTATCTTACAGAAAAACGTCTTACCTGAACCATTAGCTCCATATAAAAAAGAAACTTTGTTTAGTTGGAGATTATCATAGAAAAATGTGCTATTTATTGTATCTTTCTTTGATTTGTCTATTTCTGTTGTAAATTCAATCCTGTCTGCAAAAGAAGCATAATTCTCTACAGCAAGACACTTTAATACTACGCTATCCATAATTTTTCCTCCATTCCGTTTAAATAATACGCTTTTTTTCGTTAAATGTCAATGGTTATTTGACAATAATCATCATTAACGTTGATAAATATGCATTTTCTTGTTTTGTTATATAATTTAAACATAGTTTTCAGTAACAAATTTATTTTAGTCCAAAATCTGACAAATCAATAGAGATACTATTTTCAGTATCTTTATATACAGAATCAATTGTTTCTTTATAGATTTCTTCATGAGGATGTGTGTAAACATTCCACGTTGTATTGACTGTACTATGTCTTAACAAATCTTTAACAACTACAGGTTTAACATCTGTCATCATGAGTTCAGTTGCAAACGTATGACGAAGCATATGAAAATGAAACTTGATATCAAGATCCTTTGCTATCTTTCGCAACTGATCTGTCATAGAAGGTGGATAAATCAGATTTCCATTACTATCACACACAACTAAATCATATGGATTTTCATCAAACCATTTCTTTAAATATACACAAAGTCCTTTATTAATTTCTATAACTGTTTTACTTCCTTTGGTTTTTAGTTTTCCACTTAAATATATGTCTTTAGCCTGTAACCCTGCATATTCTATTCTTCTTTGAACATATAAACGATGTTTTTCTAAATCAAAGTCATCTTTTTTCAAAGCAAGAACTTCACTTAACCTTAAACCAGTATATCTTCCGATAATAAGTGCTATTTCATATGATCTAAAACAAAAAGCAACACTTTCCTTTCGTTTATTATGTGGTGGTGGTTGATGCAATCGTTCAATTATTTTTCCTAAATCTTCATCACTAATAGTAGCGATTTTCTTTTCTTGTTTAGAATTCTGTGAAATAGTGATATCTTTAACTGGATTATGTGAGATATATCCAATACGAACTGCATATTTAAATGTTACAGCAAATATCTTCTTGATATTCCAAACAGTTGAATAATCAATTTTTTTATAAGTATCATTTATATATCTTTGCAAAGCAGCATAATCTACTTTCGCTATAGGCCTTTTTCCAAAACTCTTTTCCACATACAATCTATGTACTTTTCTATAGTTAAATTTGGTCGTGGGAGCATATTTGATTTCACCCTCGATTTCCATATATTCTTCAAATACATCATTAACTGTTTTCCCTTGTGAGTTTGGAATGATACTTTTTGATGAAGCTTGATCTATAATACTAGCTTCATGTTTTCTAGCTTCAGTTTTAGTTCTAAACCCACTCTTAACATATCGTTGCGTTACTCCCATATAATCTTTATAACGAACATCTACTTGATATGTATATCCATATTTTTTACTTTTTATTTTTGTAATTGCCATTTTATGTTCCTACAAATGCATATCAGAATATAAGCTATCTAAGGCTTCACGTTGTTCTTTATTGTTAACATGAGTATAAATATTGACCGTTGTGTCTACACTACTATGACGCATTAATCCTTTAACTATCACTGGATTGATATTTTTCTTGATTAGTTCTGTTGCATATGTATGCCTAAGCATATGAAAATGAAACTTAATTCCTAGTGAATGACTCACATCTCTTATTCTTTTATTTAAAACCTCTGGATGTAATATCTTACCTTTCCCATTACAAACCACATATTCATAGGGGTTAACTTCAAACCATTGTTTTAACATTTGAGATATTGCTTGACTAATAGGTAAAACACTCTTACTACTTTTTGATTTTAACCTTTCAGTAACATAAACTTCTGATTTTTTTAAACCAGCATATTCTACCCTACTATGAACATTCATTGTATTTCTTTCAAAATCAAAATCTTCTTTTTTCAAAGCTAGAACTTCACTCACTCTTAACCCAGTATATCTTCCTATTAGAATAGCAATTGCATATGCCTTTGCTGTAAACATTGCTTCCCATTTATCTTTATAGGGATTATTTTTATTCACCTTCTGTATTTCATTAACAATCTTTTGTAAATCATCATCGCTTACTGTTTTTACATCTACTCTAGGTCTATCATCTTTAGATAATTGTAAATAATGCACAAGATTTTCTCTAACATATCCATGCTTAAGTGCATATCGAAATGTAACGGAAAAAATCTTTTTAATATTCTTTAATGTAGGAAAAGCATATTGCTGTGATAATTGATTAAAATATCTTTGTATCTCTTTATATTTCAAAGAAGTTATTTTCTCTTTACCAATGTTATCCTTGATATATCGCTGATGATTGGTCGTATAATTGACCATTGTTGCATTTGCGTATTTATTCATTCCCTCTAATTCCATGTATTCTAAAAAAACATCATTAAATGTTTTCTCACATGTTTGATTTTTTAATTTTTCTAACTCAACATTTTCTAAAAATTCTTTCTCACGTTTTTTAGCAACATTCAAATCATGTATATTACTCTCAATATGGCGTAAACTTTCTCCGTATTGATTTTTATACTTAATATCTATTTGATATGTATAACCGTATTTCTTGCTTTTGACTTTTCTTATAGCCATCGACGAGTCCTAACAAGATTTTTTTCGTGATTCAACAATTTCTTTACTTCGCATAGCTTTTATACGATTACTCACATCAAGTCCTGCATAATCATCAAAAAAGTTTTGAATCGATACAGGTGAAAACATATAATTTCGTCCTGTTTTTATTGCAGGTATAATTCCTAATTCTCTTAAAAAAGTCACATGTGCTTCTGAACAATGAATCAGTTTTGTCAATTCTTCTTGCGTAATCATTTGTAAATCATTCATTTTATATTCCTCTTTCTCATCTTATCTATTTCTTCAAAAAATAAAATGGATGCCACCTGTTTTGTACAGATTAGCATCCATGGCATAATTTTTTAACATTAAATTTTAACGTGTCCAGAAAACTGGGTACACATCAGTGTCCAAATAACAAGGTTCATTTCAATGATCTCATAATCCCTTTTTTAACTAACTATCTTAAACTCAGTATCAATAAAACAACTTCGTATATTCAGATCTTGTATCTGCAATATGATAAATATATACAACATCATCAACCATTCGATAAATGGCTATACATTTTTCATGTATAATGATCATCCTATATCCACGTTCATTCAACCATGCATCTGGTGTATCAGAACCAGAGTGCGGATGATCTCCTAGTCTTTCAATCACATCTAATATATGATTTAAAATCTCTAAAGCTCTTTTCTCTCCAAATTGTAAAACAAAATAACCTTCTAATTTTTTAAAATCATTCCAAGCAGAAGGTAATATTTCAATCTTATATTTCATTCAATCTTTCCTTTAATTTCTTTCTTGCTTCATCAACAGATAATGTTTTAGCCCCACTAAGACGTTCTTCTTCAGCTTGTATAACCTTTGCTCTTAAATCTAACATTTGTTCTCTTTTTTCAAATGCTTCTATGCTCATTAACACAAGATCACCCTCTCCATTTTTAGTAATATAAATTGGTTCTTTTGTTTCCTTTGCTAATTTAGAAATATCAGTATACTCGTTTCTTAATGATGCAGATGCTTTTATTATCATAATTATATCCACCTTTCATATCTTTATCTTGATATAATTATATCATATTTTATACATTTTCATAGTTTTATTGATTATGAGTTTTTATATACTGTATCTTAATTCAATGTTAATGAATCATAACATAGTGTGTTTTCATGTTCATCTCTATATTCAACATCTATATTTAGTGATTGTATAGAATCCATATATGTCTTGAACTCTGGCGAATCTATATTATTGTAAACGACAATCTTCAGATTTTCTAATTCTTCTATAAGTTCATTCAATTTCTTTTCAATATTTTTATCGAATTCACCAAAACGAATACCACAAACTTTCTTTAATCTATCTTCTATAAAATGCTCTACCAAATATTGTTGTGCGTAGCTTTTCACTTCATCTCCACTTACTGAACCATCACTTATAATGACAACATTTCGTTTATTTTCGTCATGTTGAGACTTTTGAAAACCATCAGAAATCGTATGCATATTTAACTGTTCAACTTTTTTCGTTAACGCTTTAATCTGATCACCGAATGTTTTTGGTATAGTATTGATGACTTCTTGAACTTCTTTTCCTATTGTGACATCTATGAGTTTTATCCCTAATCTGTTTGCTTCATTACAAATCATACAATCATTGATAACCTCTGAAACAACAAAGTTATGTTCTATAAAAAATATGTGTGTAGCATCCATTTCGTTCAATCCTTCTACAAATACTTGAGGTCTTTCAAAAAGCATTTCTTCTTTATAATCTAAAATACCAACTATATCTCCATCATATTTTATTGATAATTCTTCAAGTTTATCTATCAATTCATCTTCAGGTTTTATTTGTCCTGAAGTTGCTAAAAATATCTTATTCATCTTATCATCCTCTCTTTCATTGATAGAATGATAGTACTTAGTCTTTTATAACTAAGTACCACGATCTATCAACAAAAATACATTCATTTTAAATTTATAGACTTTCCATTATCTGAATTAACTCTTTTTGCATAAGACATACGCATTTCACGTTTCCTCGTTCTATCAGAGAAACACCTATTATGGTTGCGACGGTTTGATCACGCTCGACCAATCATAGATGAAGTATCATTATTTTCCTTTCTGCATCATCGCAAAGAACTTGCTAGTGTCCTTTTATGATCAACTTTTTATCGCTATTCTTTTTTCAAGTTTTCAACTTTTCAAACTTACAACTTTTTTTAAATTCGAAAATATAAATAATAAAAAAGAAATCTCGGCGAAGTCATCAACGTGCTTAACAGAAAGTAACGTATTAATTCAGATGATTCAATTTTCAATGTTCTGATGAGAGGCAAACTTATTCTCCCCTCACTTATTAAAGGGACACGTTTTTAGCTCTTGCTTACCTTTTTAATTGTTTTTTTATCTTTTTTATTATATTGTTCTTTCTTTTATGGATCGTTGAATAGGGAACATCGAGTTCTCTTGATAATTCTCTTTCTGTTTTTTCCTTTAAAAGAAGATTGGTTATGAGATCCTTTTCATCTTCTGGTAGACTTTTAATGATATGAAGAATAACAGCAACTTCATCATTTATTTTGATTTGTTCATAATGATCCACTTCATCAACAACCATATCTACATATCTCACATTATTATTAAATTCATTATCTAAACTCTTTAACTTATAATTGATATCTTTTTGTATATCTCTTAATTGTGTTTTATATGAGGCATAACACACATTAAAAACCTCATGAGGAACTTCTATATATGTTCCATATATTCTCATAAAATAATATTTATTTCCATTCTCATCTTTCTTTATATAAAAATCATTTTTCTTATAATCATTTTTCATTTTATTTATCCTCCTTGAATTATTGTTTTAAAAACTCATTCAAGGAGGACTTCTACATTTATTCATATTTTGTCCATAAAAAAAGAACAAGCAATTTAGATAGAGGGTTGATCCTCACTAAATACTTGTTCTTTATCTTTTTATTCAATTATGATGTTTCTAATAATCCTTTATTCTGTTTCAATATTATGCATAAATACATCTAAGTTTAATGACTTAATATAGATAATCTCTCTTGAGAATTTATTTGTGTGATTTCAAAAAAATACTTTTCTTGATTCTCAAAATTTTTTCTTTTAATTTGTTCTTTTATTTTACCATCTTGAATATATAATAACCTTGAAGAATAAGAAGCAACCATTACATCGTGTGTTACTAATACTATAGTTTTACCGTACTTTTCATTTAAATTATTAAATATATGCATTAATTCAAATGTGTTTTTACTATCTAAATTTCCTGTTGGCTCATCTGCAATAATTATACTAGGATTGCTTACTAATGCTCTTGCAATAGCTACTCTTTGTTTTTCTCCACCAGAACATTCATCGGGGTACTTATCTAAAATATTTTCAATATTCAGATCTTTTGCAACGGTTCTAATCTTTTTCTTCATTGTACTAACTGATATTTTATTCATAGATAATGGAAATGCAATATTTTCTACAATAGTTAAATAATCCAATAATTGATAATCTTGAAAAATAAACCCTATCTCATCACTTCTAAACTTTCCAATTTCTTTATTAGATAATTCTAATATGGATTTCCCATATAAATATATTTTACCTTCAGTTGGCGTATCCATAGTAGATAAGCAATTTATAAAAGTTGTTTTTCCAGAACCAGAAGGACCCATTATTGCTATAAACTCACCTTTCTCCACTTGTAATGAAACATTAATTAATGATTTTACTGGATAATCAGTCATTTGATCATATATTTTTGTAATGTTCTCAACATTTATAATTATTTCATTCATCATCTACACCTCCTTGATATTGATATTTTTTATCGAAGTCCTATAACAAATCAATAATGAAATTACAATGTTTACTATAAAATATAAAACAATTATTAAAATGATAGATAGTGTTATTTGATTATATATATAAAATCTACCAAGGATAGTGTCAAGAATCTTGTGTAAATTCTTATTTCCTGTAAATTAAGTTTTCAGTAGATAAGGTTAGTTGTTATCTA
>NZ_JBEHVX010000022.1:0-28149 GCF_040227455.1 Catenibacterium sp. RTP21428st1_D7_RTP21428_210409
GAGCCACATGCCGGAGTCGAACCGGCGTCCTCTGCATGGCAAGCAGATATAATAGCCATTATACGAATGCGGCATATGAAATTTTTAAATGGAGCCACATGCCGGAGTCGAACCGGCGTCCTCTGCATGGCAAGCAGATATAATAGCCATTATACGAATGCGGCATATAAAGTTTTAAATTGGAGCCACATGCCGGAGTCGAACCGGCGTCCTCTGCATGGCAAGCAGATATAATAGCCATTATACGAATGCGGCCTCACTAACACTCGAGGAGTGCTTACTTATAATAGCAAATAATAATATATGTGTCAATAAGGTTTTGTAAAAAAATGAAGGATCAGTGACGATCCTTCTTGTTCTTATCATATATGATCTTTAGACCTTTAAATGTAAGTTCCTGATCATAAATATCTATTAATTCAGTTTCTTTCGCAATAAGCTTGCCTAAACCACCAGTAGATACTACTTTTAGGTTCTGTCCATATTCTTCTTTAATCTTCTTGATAATATATTCAGTCTTACCAATATAACCATAAACAACCCCAGCCTGCATTGCAGAGACTGTGTTTTTCGCAATAATATGCTGTGGTTTGACTAATTCAATTTCTGGAAGCTGAGCTGCCATAGAAGAAAGAACACCGGCTTCTATACCAATGCCTGGTGCAATTACACCACCAATAAAAACACCTTTCTCTGTAATAACATCATAAGTAGTCGCTGTACCAAAATCAATAACTAAGCATGGACCACCATAAGTATAGTATGCCCCTGCTGCATCTACCAAACGGTCTGACCCAAGAGTAGAAGTATGATCAATTTGAATATTGATGCCTGTTTTCACACCTGGACCAACAAATAGTGGTCTAATATGAAAGTATTTAATAATGGAACTTGAGAAGGAATAGTTAATCTTTGGTACAACAGAACTAATAATAACATCTTTCACATCTTCTACATTCAAGTGAGATGCTTGAAGGTATGAATGAAGCATTAAGCCATATTCATCTGATGTACGTTCCATACGTGTTGTCATACGAAAACGCCCTACTAAATGATCTTCTTTGTAAACACCAATAGTAATATTTGTATTACCGATATCTATAACCAATAGCATTCTTATTTCTTAGCTCCTATTTTCATACATTCTTTTAAGATAATATAGCTTAGATCTGATTTAGACATCTTATCGATATCTTTCATAGAATCCTGAGTAATAATAGTAACAACATTTGTATCACCCTGAAATCCTGCACCCTCTGTTTTAAGATGGTTCGCAATAATCAGATCGCATTGTTTTTTATTTAATTTCTTTGATGCATTTTCAATTAAATCTTGTGTTTCCATCGCAAATCCACATATCACTTGATGTTCAACTTGATGATGTCCTATATAATCAAGAATATCTGGATTCTTTTTAAGTTTAAGAATAAGTTCATTGTCATTTTTCTTAATCTTTTCTGTAGATGTTTTTACAGGTGTATAGTCAGCTACTGCAGCTGACATAATAATATAGTCATAATGTGTATGATGTCTTTTTACACATTCAAATAAATCCTGGGCACTTGTAATAGATTGATTGATAATATAAGGTACTGGCTTTAATGATGTAGGCCCATGAATTAATCGTACCTTGGCGCCAAGTATAAATGCTGCACGGGCAATTGAGTATCCCATTTTACCTGATGAATGATTTGTAAGAAAACGTACAGGATCTAAAGATTCCTGAGTTGGTCCTGCAGTAACTAATACCTTTTTACCTTGTAATGGATGATCGCTAAGTGCATATTCCATCATTAAATGAAGATGATCATAGTCTGCAAGTTTACCTTTACCTGTATCACCACAGGCAAGAAGTCCTACAACTGGTTCTACAAATAAGACACCATCATCCTTTAGAGTCTGGATATTACGCTGAGTGGCTTTATTTTCATACATATGAACATTCATTGCAGGCGCAATGAGTTTAGGACATGTGGCTGCTAAAAAAGCAGCTGTTAACATATTGTCCGCAATACCATTTGCACATTTCGCAATTGTAGTTGCACTTGCTGGTACAATCATAAACAAATCAGCATCCTTGACAATGTCTACATGTGTAATACATCCAGGATCATCATCAAAGACATCAATATATGTTTTCTTCTTTGTGAGAGCAGAAATAGAAGTTGGTGTGACAAACTTAGCTGCACTTGTAGTGAGCATGACTTCAATTTCATATTTTTCTTTCACTAGATCACTAATGAACTGTACAGTCTTAAATGCCGCAATAGAACCAGTAATTCCTATAATCAATTTTTTCATCTATTAATACCCTCTTTTCATTTATAAGTTATCTACGCTTCATTAAAGCGAAGAGAGGTTTTGTGACAATCACCACAATCACTACACCTACAAAAGCTTCAAGTAGGCTCTGTGTGCTAGATACAGCTAAGAAGTAACTTCCAAGCTTACTTGCATCCTGTCCAATCGCTTTTGCATAAGATGTACCAAATAATGCCCAGATACCACCTAATACAAGTACAGTATTAGTTAAAGCACCTAAGAATGCAGCCACTGCAGTCGCAATAGTCTGCTGTTTATCCTTAAGTAATTGATAAATAGAACCTGATACAAACCCAATCATAACTCTTGGGACAATCGCAATAACTGCACTAAGTACTGATCCACTAATAAATGGTGAGAAGACGAAAGATGTAACAGTTGGCTGCATTGTGTTCATTAATAATGAAGATAAACCAAATACAAGACCAATAAGACATCCCTGCTTAGTACCTAATACAATAGCTGCAATAATAACTGGAACATGAAGCAATGTTGCTCTTAAAGGTCCAATAGGGATAAATCCTAAAAATGGTACCATGACCATAACTGCTTCAATCGCAATAAATAATGCAAGCAATGTGAGATTCTTTGTTTTTTTGTTATTCATTTGTTTCCTCCACTGTCATTTGCATACGCAATATGACGTAAATATAGTTTTGCCAGCAGAATATTAAGTTAGCTCCTAAATAGGTAGCCACAGGGCATATCCTACACAGCAAAACCATTATATACTCATTTTTGGGAAATGAAAAGCATTACATTTTCCTATACTAGATGTCATTTACTGGAGAACGAGCCGGATGTCTTGCATCCTTTGTCTTATCATAATTAACTTTTTTCTCTAAGTTTCTATTATAATCACGTTGGAATATACATGAGAAAATAAGGTTTAAAATATATTCCATAGAAAGATTTGAGGCAAAAGGTGCTATTTTAGTAAAGATTTTCTCTCTTGAACCAACCCTTAATATCACATCACCATAATGTGATAGCTGATTATCGCCAAGAGAAGTAATCACAATCATCTTTGTCCCCTTCTCTTTTAAGGTCTGGGCAATACGGATGATTTCAGCTGTTTCTCCTGAATAAGAGAGAATCATCGCAAGATGTGATGAAGAAGAGTTATAAGCTAAAAAGATCTGTTCTCCTTCTAATGTACGAATATTTACGTTACGTCCGATACGTGTCATCTTATGCTGGAAGCTTAAAGCTTCTAACATTGAATTACCATTTCCATATATATCTATAGACTCATATTGATTCATAAGTTCTATCGCTTTACGCAAATCATCAAAATCTATCAGCTTAATTGTATCTTCAATAACTTCTCTGCTCATCGTACCAAGTTTATAGGCAATTTGTGGATAGGTGTCTTCTGGACCAAAGGGGAAGTTAACATCGATTCTTTTGGTTTTAGTAAGTGTATATTGTAGTTCTGCTGAATACTTAATCTTAAAGTCATTATAACCCTCTAAACCAAGCTTACGACATAGTCTCACTATTGTGGCGGGAGATGTATATGTTCTTTTTGAAAGTTCCTTAATAGATAGATTCAATACATCTTCACCATGATTTAATATGTAATGGGCGATTTCCACTTCAGCATGTGTGAAATCTAATGCGAATTCTAATTGTGTCATTATACTCATTGTTTATCACCTGATCCAATTATATCATGAAACGTATTTTCAATAAACTTGATTTTTAACACTCTTTTTTGAAACAAAATTAAAACTCTATCCGTACATATTTACTTCTCTAAATGGTTATGTGAAAATATTATTGTACCATTAAGGAGGACGAATAAATGGAAAAGAAATTACCAAAAGATTTTTTCTGGGGTGGTTCAGTATCATCATTCCAGACTGAAGGTGCCTGGGATGAAGGCGGAAAAGGTTTATCAATTTATGATGTAAGACCTACACCAGAAGGACATGCTGACTGGAAAGTGGCAATTGATGAATATCATCGTTATAAAGAGGATATTCAGTTAATGAAAGAAATGGGATTCAACTTCTACCGTTTCTCTATTTGCTGGAGCCGTATTATTCCTAATGGAGATGATGAAGTCAATGAAGAAGGCGTACAGTTCTATAATAATTTGATTGATGAATTGATTGCGAATGGTATTACTCCAATGATTACATTAGTTCATTTTGATATGCCTTATCATCTAGTAAAGGAATACAACGGTTTTGCATCACGTAAGGTTGTTGATTTATTTGAACGTTATGCAAGAGTTTGTATGGAGCGTTTTGGTGATAGAGTTAAACACTGGATGTCATTTAATGAACAGAACCTACATTCATGTAACTTGATCTATTCAAATGCGGAAATTATACCTGAAGGAAAATCTAAGGCTGAACATCTTTATCAGGTGGCACATAATGTTATGATTGCACATTGTAAGGCTGTTAAGGCTTTAAGAGAATTAGTACCAGATGCTAAGTTTGGTGGTATGACAACTATTACTAACTTCTATCCTGCAACTGATACACCAAAGAATAACTTATTCTGTCAGAAAGCTTATGATTTAGTCAATGACTGGGTATGTTATGTACAGGCTAATGGTAAATACCCAAGATACTATACAGCATACTTAAAGAACAGAGGTTGGTTCCCTGTATTTGAAGAAGGCGATGAAGAGTTATTAAAGTATACATGTGATTATTTATGCTTCTCTTACTATCGTTCTAATACACTTACTGAAGGTGAATTTGATATGACTACACCTTTCAATGATATTGTAGAAAAGCATGTAGTAAAGAACTCTCACCTTGAAGCGACTGAATGGGGCTGGGAAAAGGATGCCATTGGATTTAGATGGGTTATGAATACTTTAAGTGAAAGATATGATCTTCCTTGCTTCGTATTAGAAAACGGTATGGGTGCGAGAGAATCATTAAATGAAAATGATACTGTAGATGATGATTATAGAATTGAATATCATCGTAATCATATCCAGGAAATGAAGAATGCGATTCTAGAAGATGGTGTTGATTGCTTAGGTTATATTACTTGGGGTCCTATTGATATTCCTTCTTCTAGCTGCCAGATTGCAAAGAGATATGGTTTTGTATATGTTAATAGAACTGATGAAGAACTATTAGACTTAAGAAGAGTACCTAAGAAATCATTCTATTGGATCTCTAAAGCATTTAAATCAAATGGTGAAGATTTAGACTAATAACCTGAAGCCTCATTCATGAGGCTTTTTTCTTTTCCTTAGTATTACTTAGTAAAATGCTAATATCTTAAGAATTTCTTAATAAAATTGAGTAGATTAACTGTAATAGTTTGATTTTCGAATATAAATAGTGTATTATGGCGTTGGTAAAAATGATTGAATACTTTTACTAGAGGTAAAAGTGGAGGTATCTAATGAAAACAAGTTTAGTTATTATGGCTGCTGGTATTGGTTCACGTTTTGGTGGAGGAATCAAGCAGTTAGAACCAGTTGGACCTAATGGTGAAATCATTATGGATTATTCAATCCATGATGCAATTGCTGCTGGTTTCAACAAAATTATCTTTATTATCCGCAAGGATATTGAAGAGGACTTCAGAGAAGTTATTGGGAATCGTATTGAAGAAGTCGCTAAAAAGTATGATGTAGAAATTGCTTATGCATTCCAGGATTTAAAGGCATTACCAGAAGGTATTGAATGTCCTGAAGGACGTACTAAGCCTTGGGGTACTGGACAGGCAGTTCTTGCTTGTGATGGTTTAATTAATGAACCATTCGCAGTTATTAATGCAGATGACTATTATGGTAAGGAAGCATTTGTACAGATTCATGATTTCTTATTAGACTATACACCTGAAAAGCCAAATCATCTTGCAATGGCAGGATTTATCTTAAAGAATACTTTAAGTGATAATGGTGGTGTAACAAGAGGTATCTGTGCAGTGAATGATGAAGGATACTTAACTGATGTAGAAGAAACTAAGAATATTGAAAAGACTTCTACTGGTGCACGTGCAGGAAATAAAGAAATTGATCCTAACGTAAATGTATCTATGAACTTCTGGGGATTAACTCCTGAATTCGTAAATACTTTAAAAGAAGGTTTTGTAGAATTCTTTGAAAACATCAAGGATCCACTTAAGGATGAATATTTATTACCTATCTATATTGGTGAACTTCTAAGAGAAAACAAATTAAGTGTTAAGGTATTAGAAGTACAGGATTCATGGTTTGGTGTGACTTATAAAGAAGATGCACCTGTTGTAAAAGCTTCTTTTAAAGAATTAATTGACAACAACGTATATTCAACTGATTTATTCAGCGATATTAAATAAGACTCCAAAATCGGAGTCTTTTTTCTATACCTTCTTGAAATGTATTGTGATATGAGAGCCATAGGCACGTTCAATCAGTTCATCCTCTCCTATGACCTTTACAAGATTCTTAATCTGATTTTTCAAATCTGATTTATGAATATAGAATATTGTAGTATGTGCATGACGAGCAAGAATAAGCTGTCTCAATATATCTTTATCAGTGACATCTAGAGAATGTCCAAAGATATAGATATTGAGGCGTTCTTCCTGGGATTGTTTAAGCCATGTGAGATAACGACATCCTGTCCTTTTAAATATACGCTGGTAGAATTTCTTGAATTCAATATATTCATTATCCTGATCTTTACGTTCTCCTGTGAGGTATTCATCTATTCCTAAAACTAGATCACATGTTTCTATATCATGTTCAATATTTGCTTTACCATGAATATAATCATATTCTACTTCTGAATTACCATAGAGACGTTCATATGTATTCGTATAATTAAAGCTTAATACTTTATCTATATTCAATACTTGTAGTTTTTCTACATATTTTGGAGTGTCTAGGTGGTTCACAAATGCATCTAGATATATTTCTAGACATCGAGTCAAACGTAAGAGATCATGAGTGAGGATATCTCTTAATTCTTTAATAGGTTCCATAGAAGAAAAAGAACAACGATCTCCCCAGAAATCAAGAAGAGATGTGCCTAAATACTCATTGATTCTTGCGACCTTCTGCCCTGATTTAAACTGCATATCACATTCAACTCTGATTGTATCAAGCTTTTGAATGACTTCAGACATCTCTTTTTCAAAATCCTTCCAGCCTTCCCCTATTGTTTCTTTTTCTAGATGAATAAGCCAAAGATTATCTTTAATGAGAGATTCAAGTTCGTTGGATAATTCAGGAGAAAGATGAAGAATAAAATCTATCATACGTGAATCATAATCTAAACGAGATATATCATTCTTTTCTAACGACATACGAAATAACGTAGTAAAATCGATAAAATCCTTATAGGTTGTTGGCAACCCATGTAGTAAATCAAAGCCATTTCCTAATACAAGAAGATTCATACATAGTCCTCCTTCACTGCTTCACTTGAAAGTATTTTTAATGTCTTAAAATCATTTTTAATTCCCATCGCATATAATAATGGCGTTTCTTCTTTATCCATCGTATATATTTCTTGCATATAGGCTTTTTCCATAAAGGTATCTAATAGGGTTTTAATTTCTTCAATACATTCATGATTGATTATATTTTTATCAAATGTCGCTGTCATAAAGTTATTTTTATAGTTAATAGAAATAGAGAGGAGATAATCATATGCTACTGTCACAAAATCATCTGGTACTGAAAAGAAATTGATTCTTTCTAGTTCATTATTTGATAGATAGTTATGTAATATTTTTCCTCTCTTATATTTCTTCAACTGACCAGTATTCTTATATGCGATACTTACACCATAATAAGATATTTTCAAATCACATAAAGCATAGATATTTTCTATTGTATCAATAAATACATCATCCACAAACTTACGTATAGACCCTCTATTGGTAATAGATATTGTTTCCATCATGCTCACCTCTATTACCATTATAAAACAAAAAATCCGCAAATGCGGATTTCATTACTTATTTGCTTCAATTAGATCCATAGCCTGCTTTAATACTGCAGCGCCATCCATACGACCATATGAACGCATATCAATTAACTGTGCAGGAGTTGGTGCTACTTCCTTCTTAACAGTTGCTTCAAGATATCTTACCTGTGGGCCAAGTAATACAACATCTGCTTTGGCGCCGTTTGCTTTTGCTTCATTCGCACCGACTGCCCAGATATTTGCTTCAATACCTTGTTTCTCTGCTTCTTTCTTCATTTTTTCAACAAGTAAGCTTGTAGACATACCTGCAGCACAACACAACATAATATTTACCATATCAATTATCCTCCTAATTAACCTAGTAATCATTATAATACTGCAACCGTTACCTTTAAAGTGTTTTTTATTCACCAAAATCATTTTTCATACTTACTGAAAATACTTCACTATCCCCTGCTTATAGTCACTCAAGATCATTTATGATAAACTAATGTATGAATGGAGTTGATACAATGATTATAGATAAAGTAAACGATTATTTAAATAGTCATTCTTCAAGTACAACTTTGCTTGAATTATGCTTTTATATTAAAAAGAATATCCATAGAATTCCAAATCTAAGCATTGATGACATTTCAAAAGAATCTTTAATTTCTAAAGGTCAAGTATCAAAATGCATAAGAAAATTAGATTATGAAAACTATGAAGAATTTAAAAATGCTTGTATTCAATATTTAGATTTAATCTCAAAAAGAAAAAAATTCTTAAACCCACATCAAAGTTTTGAAACAAATGTGATGCATTTTACTAAAGATTTCATTCAAAATATCCAATATATGATCAATCATATTAATTTGAAGTTAATTCAAAAACTTATACAAGATATCAAGCAAGCAAATAAAGTATATTTATATGCACACGGTGATGTCAGATCTGTTTGTTATAATATCCAAAGAGAACTTCAGATATATGACATTCAGACAATTATATGTGATGCTGATTTTAACAAGGATTATCATTTTCTAGATAATGATATCTTAATTGTACTAAGTACAAATGGACATTCTTTCCATTATAATAAGCGTGTCATTAAACGTATAAAAGAATCTCATGTTGATCAATGGCTTATTACATGTAATGAAAGTATTACATTATGTCAAAAACAAATAATCGTTCCCCTGCTCGATGAAAAATACAGTGAATATATCATTAAGTACATGATAGATATTCTATTACTAGAATTACAAGACTAGTTTCCAAATTGGAAACTTTTTTTGCTTTCTTCAATCTCATCCTCTATTCTATAGACAGGAAGACAAACAACATGGAGATATCTATGATTGTTTGTGTCAAAATAAATAGAGGAGGAACTTAATATGGGATTTAAAAAAGGATTCTTGTGGGGAGGTGCCACTGCCGCCAATCAGGTTGAAGGTGGCATATTTGAAGATGGTCGTGGTTTAGCCAATGTAGATTTAATGCCTCATGGATCAGATCGTTATGCGATTGGGACTGGAGAAAAGTGGATAGATCGAATCGATGATCATTATTTTCCAAGTCATCAAGCCGTTGATTTTTACCATCACTATAAGGAAGATATTGCTTTAATGGGAGAAATGGGTTTTAAAACTTTTAGGTTATCTATCGCCTGGACAAGAATTTTCCCTCTTGGTGATGAGTTGGAACCTAACGAAAAAGGATTATTATTTTATGAAAACATTTTTAAAGAATGTAAAAAATATGGGATTGAACCATTAGTCACAATTAATCATTTTGATTGCCCAATGCATTTAATTCATAAATTTGGTGGCTGGCGTAATAGAGAAATGATTGATTGTTTTGTTAAATTAGCTAAAGTATTATTTGAAAGATATAATGGTTTAGTTAAATACTGGCTCACTTTTAATGAAATCAATATGATTCTTCATTTTCCATTTGTAGCAGCAGGATTAAGATTTAAAGAAGGTGAAAATAAAACCCAAGCTATGATTACCTGCGCACATCATGAATTGGTTGCAAGTGCTCTAGTTACAAAATTAGCTCATGAGATAAATCCTGAAAATATGGTAGGTTGTATGCTTGCTGCGGGTTCTTATTATCCTGAAACATGTAATCCTGAAGATTATTGGAAATCAATTTGTGATGATAGAGAAAGTTATATGTTTATTGATGTGCAATCACGAGGCTATTACCCAAACTATGCCTTAAAATGGATTGAAAAAAGAAATGCAGAAATACCATTTGCAGAGAATGATGTAAATATCTTAAAAGAAAATACAGTCGATTTTATTAGCTTCTCATATTACTCATCTCGTGTTTCTAGTGCTAATCCTGACAAGGGAAAACAAACAGAAAGCAATATTTTTGCTTCAGTTGTTAATCCATATTTAGATACAAGTGATTGGGGATGGCAAATTGATCCCTTAGGATTAAGAATTACTATGAACGAAATTTATGATCGTTATCAAAAGCCATTGTTTATTGTTGAAAATGGTTTAGGGGCCAAAGACAAGATTGAAGAAGATGGTTCTATTCAAGATGACTATCGTATTGAATACTTAAAGAAACATATTCAAGCAATGAAAGATGCAGTGGATGAAGATGGTGTTGATTTAATGGGATATACAACTTGGGGATGTATAGATCTTATTTCTAATGGAACGGGTGAAATGGAAAAGAGATATGGCTTCATTTATGTTGATAGAGATAATGATGGCCACGGTACTTTTAAACGCATAAAGAAAAAATCATTTGATTGGTATAAAAAAGTCATTGCAACTAACGGTGAAGACTTAGATAATTAATCATAATTGGGTAGACGAGAAATAGTATCAATTCTAAGATTAATCAATATTACTGCGTCTCCCATTGCACCGTATGTAACAAGTCTCGTATACGGCGCTACATTTACATGATAATTTCAAACTCACTTTGATAATAATTAAGGGGATTGACCAAGCCAGGTCTATCCCCTATTCTTTTAATCAAATTTTAGGATTAATAGTGAACTACCTCGACTTAATACTCCGTATTAGAAGTCAAGACTTCTAGGATGCTTACGCATCCGTTTAAGAAAATTGATATTTAAGTCTCCACCTATTGTTAGGCAATCCTTATTCTTATTGCGTGTCCACTTCGCCTCTACTGTATAGGATGTTTACATCCACAACGCTACTTTTACGCATGATATTTAATGCACCCTTTACATCTGCCTAAGGTATGATACGTATTTCCTTCACTTCAACCTTTATAGTATCGGCTTGTAGTTCACCACACTTGGCGGTAATTACCTGTGGTCGGACTATCTCTGACTGAATTAGTGCCATGCTCAGCACAAAAAAAGGCAGATATGCATAGATGAGCATATTTGCCTTTTTAATCTTCTTTATTTAGCAAACTCTATTTCTGTGACAGAAAAATAAAGCCTAGAAATACTTGTTTCAAGCAAGGCAATCATACGGCCTGTAAAGATCATAGAAATCACTGTTCCTAGCCCAATACCCAATATACCACCTGTAAAGACAAAGCCAATGATAAGAGATATTACAATGGAAATCCCATCAAAGAAATTCTTACCAAAACCAAATCCTTTATGACACTTTTCTCCAACAACACTTGCTAAGCCATCTGCAGGATTAGGTACTATTTTCATACCTACAGTGAGTGATGCCCCAACGCCCGTAATTACAATCGCAAGAATAAGCATCATTAAACGTGCTGAATAACTAGAAGCGACAGGAATAACTCCATCAAAAACCTGAATAAAAAAGCTTGTTACTAAACTAGCATGAATCTGTAAGAATTGAAAATAATCAAACTTCTTACCTAATAAAATCCATTGAATAATGACAAGTAAAACATAATAGATAAAAGTCATTACACCAATAGGAATATGAGTGAGATAGGCGATATTATAGGCTACAGAGATGATGGGTGACACACCTAATTGTGTCTTTGTATTGAGATCAATACCACAGCCTAAAATCAATAATCCTAGAAGATAAATTCCAATTCTTTTATAATTCAGTTCCTTCATTATTTAACTGTCTTTGAAAAACTATGCATGCTTGTCATCTGCTTCTGTAATTCTAGATCATCTCTCTTGACCCATTCAGCTACTGCATCATCTTTAGATGTATGAACAGATAAAACATGCACAGTATCATGATTTTTTTCATTTTCAATATGATACTTATGGAAAATATTTTCTACAAATTTTTTAATATCTTCTTCTGATTGATAATGAAGATCACGATAATCGAAGGTAGAGTATTCTCTTTTTGTTTGTATACGATAATGTTTGACTTCTGATACAATCCAGTAAATTCCTCTATTTTGAATCTTCTTTGAGATATGACTGATTTCGATAGACATAGGATCCTGTTTTTCCTTACATTCTAAAATAGATTCATCTAGAGTACGATATAAAACATAAGTGTTCTCATAATCACCTTTAGACGTTTTAAAGCCATCACGAATCATTCCTAAACTCTTAAAGCCTACTGTATCTAAAACTATCTTTAATGTTTTAGTGACTGTATTTAATTGCATAATTGCATATCCAGCTTTAAATGCCTGTTCTAAAGAGTCCTTAATCAGACTATCTAGTTCTTTCTTATAGTCAGCTTTAATTGCATAAGAACAAGTTGCAATATGCTTGCAATGTCCGGTTCCTAAAGGTCTAATCAAATAAGCACCTACTAATAGATGATCATCAAGCATTACACCACAATATGATGCTGATTCAATAAAATCATCAAGAACAGGTGTGTCTTCTTCAAGATAAAGTTCTGTTTCAATCACTTCATTAAAAAGAGAAACAACTTCTTTTATATCTACTTTCTGACATTTCCTTTTAATGATGTTCATTTGATCCACCTCCTATTAATAAATAAATGAGTGAAGCCATCATTAGTTCCTTTTTACAGAACGTATAATACGACTTCATATCCATTGCTTCCTTGTATTTCATTTGATGTAGAAAGAATCCCACAATTGATTCTCTGTTGAGATGATTTTGTAAGAAAGATAGATTCACCTTTGTCAGACTTAATTCCTGAGGGAAATAATCCTTTTCCATATATTTCTCAAATGCATTAAGAATCATATTTTTGTATTCTTCAAATGCATAAACCTTTAAATCATCAAAGCCCATTAATTCTCCAATAAAATCTAAAGTAATATATGTATAATCTTTGAGATTTAAGATTATTTGATGATTGGCTTCTAATAATAAAGATGTCAGTTCTGAAGAATTACTATTAAAGAATCCTCTCATTTCTTTTTCCATCATCAATAATTGTTTATAGTAATCATGAAATACTGTCTGATTTGAAGGAAGAAAAGTATACTGATTACCTTCATAATTTCCAAATAACTTATAAGCCATTAAGTAGCCCAAACGCCTATTTCTTTCTAGCGCATCCTTATTAAAGTCCATAAAACCACCTAAATCAACTGGTGGACATGAATAAAGAATAGAAGGACGATTGATATATTGTGGATGAACCGGAATAAGATGCATATCCACTACGACTATTTCATCAGCTCCCATATCTAAAGCAAGATCAATAGGAAGATTATCACTAAATCCCCCATCAATATATTTATAACCATTTATTTCTGTCATTGGAAAGACAGGAAAACAGGCACTACTTGCAAGTAAATAGTCAAGCATATGACCTCTTTCCATTTCTGATTTAGTCTTATAACATGCTTTCATACTTGGAAACTGCACTGTACATATACCAAAATCAATAGGTGAAGACAATAAACGTTCTTCATCCATCAGTCCACGGCAGTGTTCTACAAAAGGTGTATTGTCTGCCCCTTTATTTTTAAAATAATATCTTAAAAAAGACTGAGCTAAAGACGTCTGCTGGGCAATGGATTCTTTAAGTTCAGACAAGTTACTTCCCTCTTCCTTATTAAATAAAGAAGTTGTCATAAAGTCATCTTTTAAATCAGTCAAATCAGGTGCATTATTAAAGACATGATCCATATCTAATATATTCCATGTATACTCTAATCCTTCATAGTCTCCCATAGCGACTAATGCCCCATTGAGCGCACCAATAGAAGTTCCTGTCACAATATCAAAATGTTGGTTTAATTCTTTTGCAGCAAGTAAGAAACCAGCTTCATAAGCTCCTTTAGATCCTCCACCACTTAATACAATGGCTCTTTTCATAGAGTTTCATCTCGATTCGTATCATGAATGATTTTCTTCATGAATTTCATTTCTTTATTAAATTCTGTAAAACGAGCCATCTTCCATTCCCAGTTAGGAGATCCAATAGTACCTGGAGTATTAAAACGTGATGTTTCTGGTTCTCCTAAAAGATCCCATACTGGAATAATGACAGATTCAGCAGGTAAATCCATACAATAATGAATCATCTGACGATGTAATTTACGTTCCCTATAACCATCTAATAAGAGTTCTATATCCTTTAAGCTATCTTTATCAAGATTATCATACCATCCCATTAATGTATCATTATCATGTGTACCGCTATATACAACAACCTTATCAAAATCAAATTCATCCTTGTAATGGAACTGGAAAATATACATACCCTTGAAATTATAATGATCTCTTAATTCATACACTTCATCTCTTAATAATCCTAGATCTTCTGCAAGAATATGTGTATCTGGATATTCTTCAAATAATTTGTCAAATAGTGCATAGCCTGGTGCTTCGACCCATTCCCCTACTACTGCAGTAGGTTCTGATGCTGGAATCTTCCAATAAGTATCAAATCCACGGAAATGATCAATACGTACTTCATCATAAAGCTTATTCGCACTATGAATTCTATCAATCCAGAACTTGAAATTTGTCTTTTCTAGATGATCCCAGTCATAGATTGGGTTACCCCATCTTTGTCCAAATTCACTAAAATAATCAGGTGGTACACCTGCTACAAATGAAGGTGTGCCATCTTCCTCTAATAAGAAGTCTTCCTGATCTAACCAGCAATCAGCACTATCTAATCCTACATAGATAGGCATATCCCCTATAATCATAATCCCCTGATCATTCGCATATTTTTTTAATGCATACCATTGTTTGAAGAAATAATACTGTAAGAATTCCTGATAATTGATTTCTTTCTCAAAAGGTAACAGTTCAAAAGATTGATGTTTAGGGAACTCCTTATATTCCTCATGCCACTCTGTCCATGGCTTTCCCTCATTTGTTAATTTAAAAGTGCGGAATAAGGCATAACCCTCAACCCATTTATTGTTTTCTACAAACTGTTTAAAATCATCATTAAATTCAAATCTTTTATAAGCGAGTCTTAATAAGTCTTCTTTATGTGCACGTACAGCTTCATATTCCACTGTTTCAGCCTGTTTATTAAATGTTTTTAATTCACCTTTTTCAAGTAATCCATCTTTAACTAGATCTTCTAAATCAATATAAAGTTCATCACCGGCATAAGATGAATAAGGCTGATAAGGTGAATTCCCATATGCTAAAGGATTAAGTGGTAAAATCTGCCAGATCTTTACATCTGATTTTTTTAGCTGATCTACAAATGTATATGCGTTCTTTCCAAAATCTCCTACACCATAAGATGATGGTAGTGCAGAGATAGGACATAGTATTCCTGCTTTCATATTAATAACCTAACTCCTGTCTCATAATAATTACATGAATTCTATCCTTGTTTCCCTGACGTGCAAGTTTGACATAAGATGCACAGATTCTTTGATCTGACATGCAATTGACACACTTACCAGCAACAGCACATCCTGTTTGACGGTGTAATCTAATCGCATTTGCCGGTGCTGACACGTTTTTAATATGATCAATGGCTTCTTCTTCTGATTCAAAGATCTTATTGACACCAACAACTACATAAACATCCTTAGGCCCATAGATCATTGCAGCCACTCTATTACCATTGCCATCAATATTATATAAACAGCCATCTGTTGTCATTGCATTGGTACTCGTTAAATAAATATCCGCATTAAATGCTTCATGATGAATCGCATTGATTTTTTCTTTAGTTAATCCTTTAGCATAACGATCAAGGAACTTCACATCACTTGCACGCACTAAATCTAATACATGCATTTCATCTAGTGACATAGAACCACCTACTGCTACTACCTTTTGGTCCTTGAAAATTGTCTTAAAATAATCATGAAGCTCTTCTTCAGTATTAAACACTTCACAAGTCATGTTATTTCTTTCTAATGCTTTCTTTAATCTCTCAATTTTCAAATCATACATACCCAATAAATTCTTATCCATAAAAAAACACCTCTCTGTCCCCCTATTATAACATATGAAAGTGGTTTATAATAAATAAAAAAGGAGGTTTCATTATGAGTAAGAAACTACTAGTTGTTGTAGATTATCAGAATGATTTTGTGGATGGTGCACTTGGATTTGAAAAAGCAACCAAGATTGCCCCTTATATCATTTCATTAGTAAAGAAATATGAAGAAGAAGGTGAAGATGTCTGGTTTACTAAAGATACACACTTTAATAACTATCTTGAAACACAGGAAGGCAAGAATTTACCTGTTCCTCACTGTATCTCACAGACAAAAGGACATGAACTTTATGGAGAATTGCAGTCTTTAAGTAGAAATCATACTGTGATTGAAAAAAATACTTTCCCATCTTTAATGCTTGCGAACTTATTAAAGGATACAGCTTATGAAGAAGTAAGAGTAGTAGGAGTAGTGACTGATATTTGTGTTATTTCTAATTGTATTATGATTAAGAGTGCACTTCCTGATGCAGTTATTGAAGTAGATACAAAAGGATGTGCATCTTTTGATGAAAACCTAGAAAAAGCCGCTCTTACAGTATTAGAAAAGAGTTTGCAGGTTAAAGTGATTTAGTGTTATTTTTCTGTTTTCCATAAATTATATAAATTGTTTTGTATTATTTCCTCATTTTGTATTGCATCTAGCAAATGATAGTACTATAATGAGAACAATTCTAAAGGGGGATTTTAATAATGGAAATCAAAGTAGAAAGAGCAAAGACTCTTAAAGAAAAGCCAGATCAGTCAAATCTTGGCTTCGGTAAATATTTTACAGATCATATGTTTGTATATGATTGGGATTCTGAAAAAGGATGGCATGATGCACGTATTGTACCATATGCACCAATTCAGATGGATCCAGCTACAATGGTCCTTCACTATGCACAGGAAACTTTTGAAGGCTTAAAGGCTTATCGTGATCCTGAAGGAAATGTTCAGTTATTCCGTCCAGAAATGAATGCAAAACGTATGAGAAACTCAAATAAACGTTTATGTATGGCTGAATTACCAGAAGAAGAATTCGTAGAAGCTGTAGAAACTCTTGTTAAGTATGAACAGGATTGGATTCCTACTGCACCTGAAACTTCTCTATATATTCGTCCATTCATGTTTGCAACTGAACCAGGTGTTGGTGTTCATCCAGCAAATAAATATAAATTCGTTATTATCTTAACACCAGTTGGAAACTATTATCCTGAAGGTGTTGCACCAGTTAAGATCTGGATCGAAGATGAATTTGTAAGAGCTGTTAAGGGTGGTACTGGTTTCACTAAATGTGGTGGTAACTATGCTGGTTCACTTGCTGCTCAGGTTAAAGCAGAAGAACATGGCTATACTCAGGTATTATGGCTAGATGGTCAGGAAAGAAAGTATGTTGAAGAAGTTGGTTCTATGAACATCATGTTCTTAATCAACGATACAGTAGTGACTGCACCTCTTGAAGGTTCAGTACTTCCAGGTGTTACAAGAGATTCAATGTTAACAATTCTTCGTGACTGGGGCTATAAAGTAGAAGAACGTCATCTAAGTGTTGATGAATTAATGGAAGCAGGACGTACTGGTGCATTAAAAGAAGCTTGGGGTACAGGTACTGCAGCAGTTATTTCTCCAGTTGGTGAATTATGTTATAAGGGTGAAGAAGTTCTTATCAATGACTTCAAGACTGGTGAATTAACTCAGAAATTATATGATACTTTAACAGGTATCCAATGGGGTAAACTTCCAGATAAGTTCAACTGGATTCATAAAGTAAAATAATTAAAAAGCGCTTCGGCGCTTTTTTTAGTGCTTATAATTGAGTAATACAGAATGAAAGAGAGTATAAAATATATAAAATTAACAGTAGAATGCACGATTATAGTCCATCAAGGATAAACAGAACTATGGCAATAAGATGATCAAAAAAAATAGTGCGCAAGCGCAACAATAGAATCAAAGACTACAGCACGCATTGTGATTAATTACTGTCTTGATAATGATATAGGAATACTTATTGTGGGCTATAACGAAACATTTCAGAAGGATTCCAATATAGATAAAAGTAACAATGAGATACTTCAAGATAAGCTTGAATATCTCTGTAAATCAAATGGCATCATACTTGTAATGCAGGAAGAATCGTACACCTCATAAGCTTGCTTATGGGATAAGACCATTTCAATGGAAAGAGAATACATCATGGACAGTATAGAACAGCTGATGAGAATGTACTAAATGCAGATGTAAGTGGTTGTGGATGCAAGTATCCTATACGACAGAGGCGAAGTAGACACGCAATAAGAATAAGGATCAACTCGCATTAGGTGAAAACTTAAATACTAAGAAACTAAAAACTCCGACTTAATTTTAAAATTAAGCCGGAGTGGTTTATTTGCTGTGTTTTCCAATAATAAATACAGCAGCTCCAATAATTATGATTAAAGAACCACATATTGTCAATAAATAGGAAACAACCATATATTTCTCCTTAAGAGGGCAACATCCTTATAAAGATAATAACATTTATTGGTTCAAAAGTGTAGTGTTTTTATTGAAAACAAAAGAAAAAATGCGATTTTAGTCGCACTTTCCCTATCTATCTTCGATATTTTTATATTCTTTAAGTTCTCCCACAAATTTAGTGGCAGGTCTAACAATTCGTCCACTATAAAGCTTAGATTCAATATTATGAGCGACCCACCCTACTGTTCTTCCAATTACAAAGAGTAATGTATAGAGATCTTTAGGAATACCAAGCATATCATATACTAAACCACTATAGAAATCGACATTTGTACAAACATGAATTCCTTTTCTTTTATAGATTTCCTCAATCGCAATAGCTGAGAATTTTCTATAGAATTCATATTCATCATGTCTGAATTTTTCATATGATAATTCTTCACATTGTTTAGCTAAGATTTCACTACGTGGATCACTTAGTGTATAAACGGCATGTCCAATACCATAAATAAGTCCTGTATGGTCATTAAAGTCCCCATCTAAGATATCCTGGACAATTTGTCTAATACGAAGTTCTGATGCATGTATACCAATTTCATTAATAACAAGTTCCATCTGCTTCTTAACCGCTAAGTTGGCACCACCATGCTTTGGACCCTTTAATGAACCAATAGCCCCTGAAATGGCTGAATAAATATCTGTACCAGTAGAAGATATAACAACATTTGTGAATGTAGAGTTGTTACCTCCACCATGGTCTGCATGAAGAATAAGTGCAGTATTAAGTACTTCTGCTTCCTTATTAGAGAAAGCACCATCTCTTCTTAATAAATATAAAATCTGTTCAGCAATAGAATAATCATAATTCTGATGATGAATAATCATAGATTCCTTATCAAAATGATGTACTTTTGATTGATATGTATAGCTGACAATAACAGGAATCTTCGCAATCAAATCAATTCCCTTATATAATGTTTCTAATACACCTACATTATCTGGATCATCATCATAGCTATAAAGCATCAATACTTCTCTTTGTAGCTTGTTCATGAGATTCTTCTCTGGATATCCCAAAATATTTAATTCTAGGTATCTTTCAGGCAAGGTGTAATGATCGCTAATTGTCTTCTTAAAGTGCTCCAGTTCCTCTCTATTTGGCAAATAGCCAAATAGAATCAAGAAGCATACTTCTTCATAGAGGAAACGGCGTCCTTTTCCATTTTCCACAATGTCTTTTACATTGATACCACGATAATACAATGTACCATAGTCATCAACTTTTTCACCATCAACCTTCTTGTACCCCACTACATCTGATATATTTGTCAAACCAACTAATACACCAGTACCATCTTCATTACGTAAGCCTTTCTTTACAGAATACTTCTTATAAAGTTCACCAGGAATAGCTGTTTCATCCAATGATTTCTTAAAACAATCCTTTATATTCTGATCCATATCATCAACTCCTTTTTGAAGGTTGAATCTATTCTATCACATTATCCATAGATTGTATACAAGTATTCTTATTAATATCATAAGTTTATTTAGTTGTTTTATAATTATCTATACATGTATTTGTGTTATATATAAAAAAAGAAGGATTACTCCTTCTTAATCAATCCAGCCAAAATGACGACATGCATATTCTATACCATCATCTGTAGAATCTTTTGTGACAAAATCTGCTTTTTTCTTTAAGTCTTCTACACCATTGCCCATCGCAATAGCTGTCCATTCCTTCTTGAACATAACAAGATCATTCTCACCATCACCAAAGACTACAACATCCTTAATATCAGCCTTTAAGTATTCCATCATCTTAATGATACCTTTTTCTTTTGCATCATGTTGATAAGTAAGATAAGGTGGTACAAAGCGGATATGACCCACTGTATCTCTTAAAGTAAGTTCTTCTTCTTTGTCTTCTGGAATCGCAATATAAATCTTATAAATATCCTTCAAATCATCATAGTTTAATGACTTATCAAGAATATAACGTGTCGGTTCCTGTCTTTCTCCTACCTGTTCAATAAAGCGTTCATCCTTCATCACTACATCAATACTATCATTAACAGCAATTAATATTCCAAAGCCTTTTTCATCTGCTTCATGAATAAGTGCAAGAGCCTTTTCTCTATCTAATGGACTATTTGTAACTAACTCATCATTATAAATCAAAGCAGCCCCTCCATTAGATACAAGATTATGAATACCAAGCATCTTAGCAGTATCTTTTGTTTTATAATAGGCACGTCCTGTCGCAATTGCGACAAAATGTCCTTTATCCTGTAATTTTTTAATTGTTTCTAAAGCACTAGGTACAGGAATACCAGTTTGTATATCTGTCAAAGTGCCATCAATATCAAAGAAAAAATATTTTTTATCCATGCTTCTTCCTCTTCCAACGTCTATATTCAGTTATATTATCTAATGCTTTTGTGATAAGTGCGACTAAATAATAAGCAACAACACATTCAAAAGCTACTACTATAATAACACGTAAGTCCGTAATAGGATACATATAAAAATAGGTTGGAATTGCATAAAGGCAACCAATAGTAAGCAGGACGTTTAAACCAATATTAAACTTTCTTAAAAAATTGAGTGGTTTAGAAACCTTAAATAATACAATAAAACTAATAAATATAGTCACTAAGAAACTATATGTAGAAAAGTATTTCGCATTTAAGAAGAACATCCATTTTAATAAAAAATTAAACAGTACAAGCACTACAACACTTAAAGCACATGGAAGTGCTGTATGAATCACATGTGTTAAGAAGCCCTTAGAACTCATTGTTGTATCGTGTTCAAGAGTAATAATGAATGATGGTAATCCAATTGCCATACCACTTACCAAAGAGAGCTGGAAAGGCGTAAATGGATAAGTTAAGCAGAAGAATCCAAAGATCAGACTAAGAATTGTAGAATAAATAGTCTTAGTTAGATATAGTGAGCTGACCTTTTCAATATTCGCAATGATGACACGACCTTCGTTTACAATTTCCTTCATTGAACTGAAGTTAGAATCTAATAATACAATATGTGCTGCCTGCTTAGCCGCATCAGCTCCATTGGCCATCGCAATACCACAATCTGCATCCTTAATCGCAAGTACATCATTGACACCATCACCGACCATGCCTACGACATGACCATTTTCCTGGAAAGCTTTGATAATCAATTGTTTCTGTTCTGGTTTAACACGACCAAAGACACATGTTTCTCCTAATACTTGTTTCATTTCTTCTACAGTATCAGGAAGAGTCGAAGCATCCATATAATTATTTGCGTTATCAAGCCCTGCAAGGGTGCATACACGAGAAACTGTAAGAGGGTTATCTCCTGAAAGGACTTTAATAGAAACACCCTGAGATTTGAAATAATCAAATGTATCATGTGCATCTTCTTTAATGATATCACTAATAGCAATAAGACAAACTGGAGTAAGAGAATGATAATGTCCCTCTTCTAAATAATCTGCTTCTCCTAACAGTAATACACGTAAACCAAACTCAGAATAACCACTGACCTGATCTAAGATTTCTTTATTATCAGTCAAGAATTCAGGAGCACCTAACACAAAAGAACGATCATCATCAAAAGTAATGGCACGATATTTACGTTCTGAAGAAAATGGTACTTCTGATTTCTTATGATATTTATCATTTTTAGTGAAGTAATTCATTAAAGCTTTCTGAGTTGGATTGATATCATCTACTAAGAAAGCAAATGAACCCATAATATCGCAAATCATCTCACGCGTATATTGATCACTAATAGGAACAATATGTTTAACTTTAAGTTCACCTGTTGTAATAGTCCCTGTTTTATCAAGACATAGTACATCAACTCTGCTTAATGCTTCAATGGATTCCATCTGTTGAACAAGTGCTTTCTTTTTTGCAAGACGACCAACACCTAATACAAAAGATAAAGAAGTTAATAAGACAAGTCCCTCAGGAATCATCCCAATAACCCCACCTACTGTTTTAACTAATGCGGTATTAAAGTCATTTGGCATGGCCTTATATTGTGCTCTAAAGAGTAATAGACCGACTGGCACAATAATAATACTCATAACCTTGATAATCTTCTCAATAGAATCTCTCATCTCACTAGATGCAAGATTCTTATGTTTAGCTTGGTTCACTAGCTTTGTAGAATAGTTCGCATTCCCTACACGGATTACTTTTGCATAACCACTTCCTGCCACAACGAAGGTTCCTGCATAGATTTCGTCGTTCTCCTTCTTTTTAACAGGTACTGATTCCCCAGTCAAAAGAGATTCATTAATCTCTAATGCATGATTTTCTATAACCTGACAGTCTGTCCCAATCTGATTACCAGCTTGCAGAAAGATAATGTCATCCATAACTAGCTCTTCTACTGGAACATCTATCAAGTTACCATCACGTAATGTTTTCACTTTCTCTACAGTCACAACACTTAGCTTATCAATAGTTTTCTTAACCTTGAATTCCTGAATGATACCTAATATTGTATTAGCTACCATAACTCCAATAAAAGTTAAGTTCTGCAGCTGTCCTGAAATCACAATCAAAACAGCTAAAAATATATTTAGAAAGTTGAAATATGTAAGTGTATGCTGCTTCACAATTTCTTTTTTTGTTTTAGAAATAGACTGACCTGTATAATTCACTTGTCCTTGTTCTATTCTTTCTTGTACCTCTTGTTGTGAGAGGCCTTTTAATTCATTCATATTCACCACTCCTCCTCTATTGCACTATCTTAACAAAGAAAAGTGTATTATTTGTGTACTTTCACCTTAATTTTTTCTTAAATAATAGATATAATTAACTTATCATCCAATGAAAGGGGTTATATTTATTATGAAACATTTATATATGATGCGTCATGGACAGACTCTATTTAATGTTAGAAGAAGAATTCAGGGATCATGTGATTCTCCACTAACTGAACTAGGTATTAAGCAGGCAGACGCTGCAAGAGAGTTGATCAAGGATATTTCTTTTGATCATTACTACTCTAGTACGGCTGAAAGAGCATCTGATACATTAGAAATAGTTACAGAAGGTCAAGTACCTTATACAAGACTTAAAGGGCTTAAGGAAAGAGGTTTTGGATTATTTGAAGGAGAAAGTGAAGATTTAAATCCTCATTTTGATGATTTTAAATATGATGACTTATTTCCCCATTATGGTGGCGAAACAACCAAACAAGTACAACATAGAGTTGTAAATACACTAACTGAAATCATGAATAAAGAAGACCATGAAGTGGTTCTTGCAGTAAGTCATGCCGGCGCTTCTATGCAATTCTTTAGTGCATTTAATGACCCAAACATTATTTTTAACTCAGGAGGATTTACTAATTGCTGTATTCTTCATTATACATATGATAACAATGAGTTTAAATTTGTAGAAATATTAAGACCAGAGGTAAAGTAGATACATATGAAAGAAAAAGTATTATTTTTTGATATTGATGGTACGCTTGTAGATAACACTTATGGAGTTTATGAAGTACCTGAAGGTGTAAAAAGAGAACTTAAAAGAATTCAAAACAATGGGCATAAGCTTTTTATCTGCAGTGGTCGTCCTAAAGCCATGATTAACCAGCAGTTCCTTGATTTGGGGTTTGATGGTTATGTCTTATATAATGGTGGTTATATCGAGATTGATGGTGAATCTATCTTTGAAGAGAGAATGGATACAGAACTTGCGACTCAGACAGTTGATATGCTTGAAGAACTAAATTGTGATTATATGCTTGAAACAGCACATCATATTTATATTGATAAGCGTTATAAAGAGCTTTATACGTTCTTTAAGAACCTCGGCATGGAAGAGATGTTTTCTATGGATTTTGACCGTGATGATGTCTTAAAACGTGCCATTAAAATAGAAGCCAATGTCACAAATAAAGACAAGCAGAAAGTAAGCGACTATTTAGATGGTAAGTTTGGTACTACTATCAGTTTTGATCAGCATGGCAGTGATAATTCATTTGAGTTCTTTTCACCAACCATGAGTAAAGCCATCGGTATTAAGAAAGTTCTCGAACATTATGGTTTAGATATCAAAGATACCTATGCATTTGGTGATGGTCTTAATGATATTGAAATGATTCAATTATGTCAGGTAGGTGTAGCTATGGGTAATGCCATAGATGAATTAAAGGTACAAGCTGATATTATCTGTAAACCTATTGATAAAAATGGATTAGAAGATATTCTTAAGGCTTTATTTCCACAATAAACATCTTATCTTCACATAAGTATGATATACTCTAGTCGAGGTGATTTCATGAAAAAAGACAATGATAAATTAGCATATTATTTACCTATTATGATCAGTTTAGGTGTCGTATTTGGTATTTGTTTTGACAATATAGGTATAGGAATCTGTTTAGGTGTCGGTGCAGCCGGTATCCTTTCATTGTTATAATCATAACCACTGATAAAATCAGTGGTATGAACCCGCCCTGTAAGGGCATGTCGTTGTGCGAGTCCTTCGACTATTGAAGACTGACAACCACAACACGTTTACCTATAACCCCTAAAAGGGGTTTTTTTATTTAATTTTATCTCCTGTAAAAGGATCAATAAACTCCTTCATGCTCATCTGGTCCGAAAGTCTATCTTCCTGTAATTGATTTCTTATATATCGTTTTACAGCTTCTTCATTGTGTCCTACTGTCACACAATAATATCCTTTCGCCCAGAATTTTCTGTTACCATATTTATATTTCATATTTGCATGTCTGTCAAAAATCATCAGTGTTGATTTGCTTTTCAGATAACCCATGAAAGACGATACGCTATATTTTGGTGGTATCGTCATCAACATATGTATATGATCAGGACATGCCTCAGCCTCATGAATTACAACTCCTGGTTTTCTTTCTGCTACTGCTCTGAGAATAGCGCCTATATCTTTTCTTAATTTTCTGTATATTACCATTCTTCTGTACTTTGGTATAATGACTATGTGATATTTGCAATTATACGTTGTGTGTGATAAGGTATTATCATCTCTCATTGAGAGTCCTCCTTTGATTATAATTCTTGCGGTTGCCAGCCACTTTTATTATATCATTGGAGGTTTTTTTCTCACCATCTCTGAAAGTTTTTTTGGACCATACGCATAGCGTATGGTTTTCTTTATAATATAAAAAAAAATCCTCCGCAAGGAGGATTTTTTCATTATTCGATTGTAATCACACGATGATCAAGACGAGGTGCTGCTTCTGGAGCCTTACCATCCGCAAATCCTATAATAACATTTCCGATACCTTCATAGTCTTCTTCAATGCCCCATTCTTTAAGAAGTCTTCTTCCTTCTTCACCTTCAAATACTTCTTTCGCACGATGAATCCAGCAAGAACCAAGTCCTAAGCCATGTGCTTCATTGAGCATATTGCCAATCGCAAGTGATCCATCATAGATATATGTGGGATATTCTTTCTTTGCTAATACTACAATCACTACAGGCGCACCATAGAAAGGATCTTTATCACTCCCCATAATATCAGCATTCAACTTTGATAAATGATCTCTCATTTCTTTATTCTTTACTACTACAAACTTAACGCCCTGTCTGCCCATACCAGTAGGAGCATATAAACCAGCTTCTACAATTCTCTCAAGATCTTCATCTCTAGGCATTTCATCTGTATATTTTCTAATACTTCTTCTTGTTTTTAAAACATCTAACATATTTAAGTCCCCTTCTTATTTACGTTCTCAACAGTCACAATCATCACAATTGTACCTACTACACTTAATACTAAACCTAAAAATAATGTTTCATAAACACCAATACTATCTAGTAAAATACCACCTAAGAAACTAGCTAGTACACCAGATACAGTCATACTTGTAGTAACGAGTGCCTGTCCTTTAACTGCATCCTTTGCATCAAATAATTTATCTACATAATAAACAGATGCAGGAATAAATAATGCATAAGCCAGCATTTGAGTTGCCTGAGCTAAATAGATAATGACCATATTTGTCGCAAAATAAGTCAATGTATGTTTAAGTGTGAAGAATATTGCGGAAATGATGATTGTATTTTTGATATTGATTTTATTCTTATACTTTTCAAATAAAGCCATTGTTGGCAGTTCCAACATTGCAGCCAAGAATACTGCATTTCCCATATCTCCAGTATTACCACCAACGTTTCTAATTACATTAATAAAGAAATTGTTGATGATTGTATGATCAAAATAAACTAATACAAAACCAGCTAAAAAGATCATGAATTTAAGATGCTTCTTAATAAAAGCTCCTGTGCTTTCTTTTTCTACTACTTTTTCTTCAATGACTTCATCTATTTCTGTCTCAGGCATCTTAAATGAGCGAATAAGAGGTAAAATACCTAAGAAGATGACAATATAGGCAAGAGGCATTAAAGTAGGACTTACTGCCTTTACAACGTTTCCTAATACAAGAGACGCAAGAGCATAAGCCACTGATCCAATACCACGTGCTACACCAAACTTAACATCAATACCATGCTTCTGGAATGCGAAAGCAAGTGAGTTAACTAAAGGCATTGTAGTATAAAGAATTGTAGAAACTGCAATAAACAAAGCAGCAGCTAAGAATGTCACCTTACTTACAAACATGAGGAATACAGATAGAATACTACAAAGACCAAACATGATCATTAAGACTTTCTTCATAGAAATGTTTGACTTATCTACAAATCCTCCAAGTACGGGTTGTGCAATACTTGTCAGAATATTTGCGATTGCAAGTACAATCCCAATTAAAGATGAACTCATGCCAATTGACCCTAGATATACAGCGGCATAGCCAATAACTGCACAGAATCCTACATAGTAAATCCCCTGCAACATTGAGTATCTAACATTAATACTTTTTGATTGTTCCATTTTATGATCTCCCTTACATGTGATAATAATATTATAACAGAACAGAAATAATTCTGTAATCTCTTACATGTTCTGAAAAAAAAACTCAGGATCTCTCCTGAGTAACATTCAATGGCGCAGGTTGAGGGATTCGAACCCCCGCAGGACGTTAATCCTCTGTCGGTTTTCAAGACCGATCCCTTCAGCCGGACTTGGGTAAACCTGCATCATTCTAATGGTGGTTCCGGCCGGAATCGAACCAGCGACACGAGGATTTTCAGTCCTCTGCTCTACCGACTGAGCTACGGAACCAA
>NZ_JBEHVX010000023.1:0-27892 GCF_040227455.1 Catenibacterium sp. RTP21428st1_D7_RTP21428_210409
AAGAATGATGCTTGTCAGTATATACCATATGATTCTTACTGGAGAGACATTTAATCCTTCAGATTATGAATCATTTAGAAATCCTAAGCCACCTATAAAGCAACAAGATTTAACAGAAGAATCAGCAATTGAATTTCTTAAGAAATCAGGTTTTGACGTTTCTAAATTAACTAAACTATAATATTCAATTATTCTATTTTTTCTAAATTATTCAAACTTGTTTTTAAGTTTGTCTTTTTTTATACGTTTTGATTGATTTTTGTTTCACACTTCTCCTTTATTTCATCCTACTAATCATTTATAAAACATCTATGAAATATCTAAAAAAAGCAAGCGACTAAATATACTTTAGATTTACTCAAGCAAAAAAGCCGGAATGTGAACTCCGGACATTGCCTTTAGACAGTTTCTGTGTAAATGCTTATGTCATTGTCTTCTATTTTAAAAGTAAGCCGTCATTTCTAGATAAGAGTCTTAGGGATTCTCAATTTGAATTTTCCAAAATAGTCCTCAATACTATCTGGTTCACCAATCTTGATACCTTTTCTAATGCCTCTTCAATCCATACTTTCTTTGCATCATTTGCGTATTTCCTATAGAGAAGAGATATCTTACTGATGATGGCAAATCGTTAGGCGCTGTCAACGAGATGATGACAGAAGTGAGTTTAATGATACCGACAACAATATCGTTATGGCATATTAGCTGAATAAGATAACCTATAGCAACACTTTTCTTAAATTGAACATAATGATTTTATTATTTATGCGAGCAGTTAGTCTATAAGATTGACTGCTTTTCTTATACCCGAAGAAAGGAGTTTTAATGAAAGTATGGATAGAATCTAAAGGTAACAGGATTCGTGCCAGTGATAAATCGCTGGTCTATTATTTCTGTATCGGCTGGCTGTTGCTCCTGTTTGTTGCGGTGTTCCTGCTACTGAATCTGCGACAGCTCCTTGTCACAGACTGGACAGACTTTAACCTGCTCCATGTCGGAATTACTTGGACTGCCTACAATTCCATTACGGTTCTGATAACGACTGGTGTTTGTGCATTGGTCGCTTTTCTCTACTACCGTTACTGATATGACCGTATCAAGCGGTTGTTACACCGACAAAAACTGGCTCGTATGATGCTGGAAAATAAATGGTATGATGCCGATACCATACAAGACTGCATTTTTTTACTGACCTACAAAGCAGATCAAGGGAAAAATTCGTCTGGTTGTGTCGTTTTTTTAATCGTAATAATTCACAGTCACTTACACCGTGGCTAAATATAGATTATAATATAGCCACAAGAAAGGAGCTGATTGTATGAAGATTATTCCAATGCATGATTTGAAAAATACAGCTGAAGTAGAACGTCGCTGTGCAGAAGAAAACGGTCCTGTATTCGTAACCAAGAATGGATACGGCAGATTGGTTGTTATGGACATTGATTATTATGAAAAAACCATGAGAAAGATGGATGAAGCAACAACAATATTGGATGGTTTGAAAGATGTGAAATCTGGAAACACAGTAGAAGGAGACACTGCAATTTCTAATATAAGGAGCAAGTATGGCATCTAAATTTGGATATCGACTGACCAAAAGAGCAGAATCTGATTTAGATGGAATTGTCTCGTATATAGCAGTTGAACTTTCAACTCCACAGGCAGCATCTGATTTCGTAGACAAGTTAAAGGATAATATTGACGAAACAAGAGCTTTTCCTGAAAGTGGTTCTCCAGTAGACAATGAATTTTTACAAGTAGAAAATCTCCGAAAGAAACTGATTGGAAATTATATTATGTACTATCTTCCTGATATGAGAGAAAAAATAATTTATATCCTACGTATTGTATATGGCAAACAAAACATCACTGAAATTCATATAAAACTGGATATTTAATTACGTAAGCACCGTTCACGAGTTGATCGATGCTTTTATTTATAGATCCAGGATAAGTTCCATTCCTTTATAGTGTCTTTTGCGCACTTATAGGAATAATGCCCTCTTCTTTCTCTATCAAGAAATCAGTATCATCTGTACAATATATACTCACATATTCTGTTGCTATAAGCTACTGACATATATATTGTTTACTTAGTGTATGCTCATCAAGTTTTGCTATACATCCTAATAATCCTATATCTAATAGATATAATTGAAATGTATTGAAATCCTCATGTATTTTCAAGGGTGCTTTTACCTGTCTCACACGATTCACTATGTATATCAATCCACAATCAGCTAACCACTTAACAGCCACATCAAAACCTTTACCACGTTTCCCTTCATATGTATTATTAGAAATCTGTATTGGAATACTATTCCATACTTTACTTATTTTTGGACGTGTAAAATCATGTTCATAATCTAATAAAATTCTCTTGTGTATATTGCGTACTTCATCATAACTATGATGACTCACAAAATGTTGTACAGCTTCTGGCATACCACCTACAAAATAATAGTCCTTCAAAGCATCAATTTGTTTAGTTGCTAATAAGAATTCCTTATAGCTAAGTGGATAGAGGTTCATAAGATCTACTTTACCTACTGGAAATGATGTCCCTTGATGTAAATCAATTCCCATGAATGAACAGGCGCATACAATATACTATTCAGGTGCATTTTCATTGAAATATTTTTAAGAAGTTAAGGCTCTAGGTACTTCCTGTAATTCATCAAATATAAGAAGTGTGTTGTCAGGATCAATTTTTTTACCACTATACAGTTCCATACCTGTAATCAAACGTTTTGTATCTAAATCATACGAAAACAAATCTTCCATAGTTACATTATCTTCAAAATTAATATAAACAGTATGAGTATAAGCTTTCTTACCAAACTCTTTCATCAGCCATGTTTTACCTACATGTCTTGCACCATGTATAATCATTGGCTTACGAATAGGCTTTTCTTTCCATTTGAATAATTCTTCTATTGCATATCGACACATAGAGACACCTGCCTTATTATTCCTTTATATAACCTTTTTACATTTTTTACAGCGAAAAAATGTGTTATCACTACACTTTTTACAACGATAAAATGTGTTACCTCTACACTTTTTACAACGAATAAATGTGATACAACTACACTTTTTACAGCGAATAAGTGTAGTACCTCAACATTTTTGAGTATAAAAAAAGACTATCACACATAAGTGTCATAGTCTTTTGAAGTTATAATTTGAAGTTTGCTGCGTCTTTCTTGAACTGTTCAACATCTTCATCAGTACCTAATACAAAGTGTGTATCAGTGATCTGATGCTGAGTACCAGCCGCATAATCAAGACCACTTGTTTCATAATCATAAGAGAATGATTTTCTTACCTTCTCTACTCTTGGGTTAGAATGAGGGATGGCAGATAATAATGATCTTGTATATGGATGGAGAGGATTACTAAAGATTTCATCTGCAGTTCCTGTTTCTACTAAGTGACCTAAATGTAATACACCAATTCTATCAGAGATGTATTTAACCATTGATAAGTCATGAGCGATGAATAAGTAAGCAGCACCTGTTTCTTTCTGCATCTTCTTCATTAGGTTTACAACCTGTGCCTGAATAGATACGTCTAGGGCTGAGATTGCTTCATCAGCAATGATTAGATCAGGGTTCATAATTAAGGCTCTTGCGATACCAATACGCTGTCTCTGACCACCAGAGAACTGGTGTGGGAAACGGTTCGCATGTTCTTTTGATAGACCTACCATCTCAAGAATCTTATAAACCTTTTCTTCTCTTTCTTTTTCATCTTTATAATCATGATGAATATCAAGACCCTGAGCAATAATATCAATAACCTTCTTACGAGGGTTTAAACAAGCCATTGGATCCTGGAAAATCATAGCCATCTTAGTACGTAATGTCTTAAGAGCTTTCTTAGACATCTTACCAGTGATATCTTCACCTTCGAAGATGATCTGACCATCAGTTGGATCATATAATCTAATAATGGCACGACCAGTAGTAGATTTACCTGAACCAGATTCACCTACTAAACCATATGTTTCACCTGGCATGATTTTGAATGAGATACCATCAACGGCTTTTACAGTAAACTTTCTACTTGGATAGAAATACTGTTTTAAATTCTTGACTTCAAGAATTGGAGTCTGACTATTCTTGTCCATTACTTGGTACACCTTCTTTCATCATGTTATCGATTCTCTTTCTTAATGCTTCAGGCATTTCTACCTTTGGCGCATTTGGATGCATTAACCAGCTGGCTACCTTATGAGTTGTAGAACCTTCTACTTTGAACATAGGTGGTTCAATTCTCTTATCGATATTTAAAGCATATTTATTACGTGGTGCGAATGCATCACCTTTGATTTCTTTTGTAACGTTTGGTGGTGAACCAGGAATTGTATATAATTCTGGATCATCAGTATTTAAATCAGGCATTGCTGATAAAAGACCCCAAGTATATGGATGTAAAGGTCTGTAGAAGATATCTTCGATAGAACCTGTTTCTACAATCTTACCTGCATACATAACGTTTACGAAGTCAGCTACCTTAGCAACTACACCTAAGTCATGTGTGATATAAATAACTGAAATACCTTTTTTCTTCTGTAAGTCCTGAATTAATTCAAGGATCTTAGCCTGGATAGTTACATCTAGGGCTGTTGTAGGTTCGTCACAGATTAATACATATGGATCACATGATAAAGCGATTGCGATAACAACACGCTGTCTCATACCACCAGATAACTGGTGAGGGTAGTTCTTCATACGTTTTTCTGCATTTGTGATTCCTACTTCTTCAAGAAGTTCTACAGCCTTTTTATATGCTTCTTCTTTAGATGTTCCATAATGATACATCATTGGTTCCATGATCTGTTTACCAATTGTCATTGTTGGGTCTAGAGAAGTCATTGGATCCTGGAAGACCATCGCAATCTTACGACCACGGATTTCCTTCTGGATTTCCTTTTCTGTCATCTTAGTGATATCTACTGTATGTTTTTCATCAGTATCTGAATCATGCCAAGTATAGTCGATTGAACCACTTTCAATACTACCATTCTTAGCTAAGATACCCATGATAGCTTTTGTAGTAACTGATTTACCCGAACCAGATTCACCTACAATCGCAATTGTTTCTCCTTTATAAAGGTCTAAGTTAACACCACGGATGGCATTCACTTTCTTACCTTCAATCTTAAAGGAGATATTTAAGTCTCTGATTTTTAAAATTCTTTCTCTGTCAGCCATAATTACATCTCCTTCATAGTAGGATCAAGTGCATCTCTTAAACCATCACCTAATAAGTTGAATCCTAACATCAATACTGCAAGGATAATAGCTGGGATAGTCATCTGAGTTGGATATACTGTGAACACTTCGAAACCTGAGTTGATCAAAGTACCAAGTGAAGCCTGAGGTACAGTTAAACCTAAACCAACGAATGCTAGATATGCTTCATAGAAGATTGCATTTGGGATAGTCATCATAGACATGATGATTAACTGACCAAAGATGTTTGGTAAGATTTCCTTGAATAAGATAAAGATATTGCTTGCACCTAATGTTCTAGAAGCAAGAATGAATTCATCTTCCTTGATTTTTAATACCTGTGCTCTTGTGATACGAGACATAGGAATCCATTCAGTGAAGATTAACGCAAGAATAACGGTATATAAAGAAGGCTTTAATACTGTTAAAAGAATAGTTAATACTACTAGTGTTGGGATAGAGTTGATGATTTCCTGAATTCTCTGAAGGACAGAGTCAATTAAACCACCAAAGTAACCAGAAATTAAACCATAAGTCATACCAACTACGATATCAATAACTACTGCAACTAATGCGATAATTAATGAAATACGAGTACCCTGCCATGTTCTTACGAACAAGTCACGGCCATATTTATCAGTACCAAAGAAATGAGTACCATTTGGAAGAATATTCGCAATACTTGTATCAATTGCATCATATTTCCAATGAGAAATCATTGGTACAAAGATAGCAAGTAAAGCAATGATAATAATACAAGCTAAACCAAAGATTGCACCTTTGTTCTGAGTAAAACGGTAAACAACGTCTTTCCAAGCAGGTCTTGCAGGAGCAACTTCATCAATGTTGATATTCTGTTTATCACCGATAAACTCAAAATCATCTGGCAAAAATTCATATTTCTTGTCATCCATCTTAGTTGTCCCCCTTTCCTAAACGGATACGTGGATCGATAATACCATAAGATACATCGATTACTAACATCATAACGATATACATGAATGCATATAAGAATGAACATGCAACGATGATGTTGTAGTCATTGGCACGAATACTGTTAATTAATAGCTTACCTAAACCTGGTACAGAACAGATCTGTTCTACTACCATTGTACCAGTCATCAAGTTAACTAGGATTGGACCTAAGATAGTGATTACTGGGATTAAGGCATTACGTAATGCATGCTTGAAGATTAATGTCTTACGATCTAAACCTTTAGCCATTGCAAGAGTCATATATTCACTATTTAATACAGAAATCATTTCTGTACGAGTGAAACGAGCTACGTTGGCAATAACGCTCATAGATAAAGCGATAACTGGCAATATAGATGAGAAGATTGGATTCATATCATCATACATTGTTGGCAAGATACGAAGATCATTACTGAACAAGATAACAAGTAATAATGCGAATACGAATGATGGGATAGATACACCTAAGATAGAAATAATAGTTGCGATTGTATCCCAAATAGTGTTCTTGTTTAATGCAGCAACGATACCAAGTAACATACCTACTAATGTACCTAAGATACATGCAGCGATACCATAAGCAAATGAGATCTTAGCTGCGTCAAATACTAATTCAGAAACATTCTGATCTTTGTATAAAACATAAGAAACACCGAAATCGCCTGATAACATATTCTTTAAGTATGTACCATACTGTACTAGAACTGGCTTATCAAGACCATATTTTGCCATAATGACTTTCTGCTGTTCTGGACTCAACTTTTCTGAGTTGAATGGAGAACCTGGCATACAACGAGTCATAATGAACAGAACTGTTAGTATAACAAATAGAGTAATTGCTGAAATAAGCAATCTCTTTAAGATATACCTAATCATGGATTTATCCATATAAATATCACACCTTTCATTTAAAAAAGAAGAACACATTATAGCAAGAGCTATAATGTGTTTATTCTCACTATGTTCTGTTTATTCTTATTTAATAGTTACGTATTTGAATGTATAAGGAACACCAACTGCTGAATGAACAAGTCCTTTTACATTCTTAGCCTTTAATGCTGCAGCACCCTTTTCGAATACTGGAATATAAGCTAAATCATCAAGTGCAGTCTTTTCTACCTGAGTCATTAAGTCCCAACGTTTATTTAAGTCTGATTCAGTCTGAACCTGTTTCATTAATGAATCAACTTTAGCATTGCTGTACTTACCAAAGTTATTTGAGTTACCAGTCAAGAATAAGTTTAAGTAAGTTGTTGGATCAGCGTAGTCTGGACCCCAACGAGTACATGCAATCTCGTAAGTACCATGTTCTTCTCTGTTGTAGATTCTGTCTTTCTTAACAGTTGCAACCATGTTTACCTTCAAGCCTTTTAACTTAGTGAATGAACCCTGTAAGTATTCAGCCATAGTATCCATTGGTGATTCATCAGTACCATATAATAAATCAACTGTGATTGTATCAGTACCTAATTCTTTCTTAGCTGCATCTAAGTATTCCTGAGCCTTCTTAACATCGTAACCTACAAGAACACCTGCATCATCACGGAAGTCTTTACCAGCTGGGCTCTTAGATAACTGTGATGGAACCATACCAGTAGCAGCTCTAGAACCATCCTTTAAGACGCTTTCACATAAGTCTTTTCTGTTAATTGCGTAAGACAATGCTTCTCTTACGTTCTTATCAGCAAGAGTCTTAACTTGGAAGTTTAAGTTTAAGTAGAATAAGAAACCTTCATTGAATGTTGTGAAAGTATCTTTACCTTTATACTTATCTACTAATGTAGAGTTAATTGTTGCATAGTCAACTTTACCATTGTCAAAGTTCTGTGCAGCAGTCTTAGGATCCTGTACTAGAAACATTTCAAGGTTCTTAGTCTTAACTGCTTTTGCATCATAGTACTTATCGTTCTTAGTGAATGTTGCTTTGTTACCTTTGATCCACTTAGTCATCTTATAAGCACCATTAGATAATGTGTATTCTGGTTTAGTACCATAGTTCTTACCACATTTTTCAACGAACTTTTCGTTCTGTGGATAGTAGCATGGGAAAGCCATTAAGTCTGTGAAATATGGAACCTTGTTGTTTAATTCAACAACTAAAGTCTTATCATCAGCTGCTTTAACACCTAAAGTGTTCATCTGTTCATCAGTTGCCTTTGGGCCTAGGTCAATCAACTGACTCGCATTCTTAACTGATGCACCATCATCACCTAACATGTAAGCATATGTACCTGCATTCTTAATAACTTTCTTCCAAGAATAAACGAAATCGTTGGCAGTGACCTCATCACCATTTGACCACTTAGCATCTTTTAAGTGGAAAGTGTAAGTCTTACCATCAGCACTTACATCCCAGTTCTTAGCTAATGCTGGAACAGTCTTGCCTTTGTCATTTAATGCTGTTAAGCCGTCTGTGATTGCGTGGATTGCGTTGTATGACATACCATCATCAACTACTGCAGAATCCATACCCTGGATATCTAATTCACTTGCAAATCTGAAAGTATCTGTATCAGTTTTGCTTCCACATCCAGCAAGTAATGCCGCTGCCATACTTGCAGCAACTAAAACCTTTACTGTTTTCATATTTTCCCCTCCATAATGGATACAATTGTATGATAGCATCCAACTATCATGAAAAACATCTTACACTCTTTGTGTATACATGTCAATATTCATTAGTATAAATCTTTGTGCATTTCATGAATCTATTTTAGTTATTTGTCTTTTCTACAAATTGACTAATTCTAATATTTTTTGCACTTAATTTATTATCACAAAAAGAAAAATCACGCATATAAAAAAGGCACCAATCAGGTGCCTCTTAGTCCATAAATGGGTTGATTTTATCAAGGATTGCATCCTTATTCGCAAAACCAATGATCTGTGTAACAGCCTTTCCTTCTTTAAAGAAAATCATGTTTGGAATTGACTGGACACCGTATTTTGATGCTAAATCAAGTTCATTGTCTACATTGACTTTAACAACAGTTAACTGATCATTTTCAGCATCTAATTCTTCTAATACTGGACCAACCATCTTACAAGGGCCACACCAGTCTGCATAGAAGTCTACTAATACATACTTATTGTTTAATGTTTCATTAAAACCGTTCTGATCTACAATTTTCATATTCTTCACCTCACCTATATTTAAACAGATTGAAGAATATTCCGCAACTTATTTGCTTAGATGAATATCATAGGTCGTATAGGCAAGTTCTATGCCTTCTTCGTTGAAACGCTTATTCATATTTTCAAGTAAACTACACCTAAGTATTTCATAGTCATCTGTGGCTGCCCATACTCTAAGTGTAAAGGTTAATGCACTATCCTTATATTCTGTCATATTCACAAATGGTGGAATATCATGGAGACAATAAGGATTAGATAAGGCTTCTTCCATAATAACCTTCTTAACTAATTCTGTATCACTATCCATTACAACATCAAAGTTTAAATCTACACGACGCATTTCTTCACTTGAATAGTTCACTAATGGTGAGTGTGCTAACTGTGAATTAGGAATGACAATCTTCTTATTATCTAAAGTAAGTAGATTTGTATAGAGTAAAGAGATTTCCTGGATTCTTCCTGTGACACCTACAACTTCAATTAAGTCTCCTTTTGAAAAAGGTTTCGCTAGTAAGATGATAATACCATCAAAGAAGCTTGCGAGTGAGTCTTTAATAGCAAGTGCAAAAGCAGCAGAAGCTGCAGTAAATATAGCAAGAATAGAACTTGTATTAATACCAAGCTGTGATAGAGCCATAATCGCAATAATCACAATAAAGACTGTCTTGATGATTGTCTTAAAGAAGTTTAAGACAATTTCATCCTGTGAAGACTTTTCTATAAATTTTGTAAATAACTTATCAAAAATTTTATATACAATATATCCAATAACTATAATGATAAGGGCTTGAAGAGCTTTCTCTCCCATGCCATAAAGTGTTTCTAAGTATTTTTTCACCATTTTTGTAAATCCTTTCATGTACATTTAAAGTAATTCGTCTAACTTGATTAGTCAAGAAAATGTTGATTTATTCCTCAAAATTGTTAAAATTGTGTTTGACTGAAGGAGGTCCTTGTATGAAAATTGCAATCATGACAGATAGTAACTCTGGCATTACACAGGCAGAAGCAAAAGAATTAGGTATCTATTGTATTCCGATGCCTTTCACTATAGATGGTAAAGAATTTGAAGAAGATATCAATTTAACACAAGAACATTTCTATGAAAAATTAATGAGTGGTGCAGAAGTATTCACTTCACAGCCAACAATTGGTATTATCGCAAAGAAGTGGGATGAAATATTAAAAACACATGACGCTATTATTCATATTCCTATGAGCAGTGGCTTATCTGGAAGTTGTCAGACAGCAATGATGATGGCGGATGAAGATCAGTATAAAGGAAAAGTATTTGTTGTGGATTCTCAAAGAATCTCAGCTACGCAAAAGGCTGATGTTCTAGATGCTATTGCTATGGCAGATAAGGGATATAGTGCCAAAGAGATTTATGATTATCTTATGAACAATAAGATGAATGCCACTATCTATATTACTGTAGATACACTTGAATATTTAAAGAAGGGTGGACGTTTATCCCCTGCTGCTGCAACTCTTGCTGGTTTATTAAAGATTAAACCTATTCTTACTATTCAAGGTGAAAAGTTAGATAAATATGGTACTTCACGTACTATGAAAAAAGCTCGTAAGATGATGATTGACCAGGTAAAACAGGATATTAGTGATCGTGGCTGGGGTGATGATTATGAAGTAGCATGTGTTTATTCTTATGATAAAGAAGCTGCTTTAGATTATTTAGAACAAGTGAAAGAAGCATTCCCTGATAAAGAGGTCATCTTTGACCGTTTATCATTAAGTGTTGCCTGCCATATCGGTCCAGGTTCACTTGCAGTAGCTGCCTATAAGAAAGGTTCTTATTAAGATGTTCGATAGAACATCTTTTTTTAATTTTTGCTTGTATTCCCTTACAACATTGATTATTCACTTTTTTTATATTATTATTTTAATGAATGATTTTACATTTTTGAGAAAGAGGTGGATAGTGATTTATGTCAGTCGATAATACTGAAAAGAAAAAGACATTCAAACCTCACCGTTCTAAAAGAAGATTCCCTTCTACACATCATAATGTTAAAACACAGGGAACAAAGATATTCGCATTAGGCGGTTTAAATGAGGTTGGTAAAAATACTTACTGTATTGAATGTAATGATGAAATGATTATTATTGATGCAGGTGTTAAATTTGCATCTGAAGGTCTTCCTGGGATTGATTATGTTATTCCAGATTATACTTATTTAAGAAAGAATAATAAAAAGATCAAGGGATTATTTATTACACATGGCCATGAAGACCATATTGGGGGTATTCCTTTCTTATTAAGACTAGTGAATATACCATTTATTTATGCTTCTCCATTGGCTTGTGCCATGATTAGAAGAAAACTAGAGGAACACCATCTTACACATGTAACTAAGATGATTCCTATTAACCATGAAAGTTCTATCAAAACTAAATATTTTAATATTGGTTTCTTTAATACAAACCATTCTATTCCTGAATCTATGGGGATTATTGTAAATACACCTGATGGTCGTATTGTAGAAACAGGTGACTTTAAGTTTGATTTATCTCCAGTTGCTAATCCTGCTGATTATCAGATTATGAGTTTCTTAGGTGAAACAGGTGTTGATTTATTAATGAGTGATAGTACGAACGCAGAAGTACCTACATTCTCTATTAGTGAAAAGACTGTTGCAGGACAGGTACAGGAAGAATTCAGAAAGACTGAAGGACGTATTATTGTTGCAACATTCGCATCTAATATACATAGAGTACAGCAGATTGTAGAAGCTGCTGTTAAGTTTAATCGTAAGATTCTTGTATATGGACGTTCAATGGTCAACAATATTGATGTTGCAAGAAAGATGGGTTATATCAAGTGTCCTGATCGTTTCTTTATTAAGAATGATGAGGCAAAACATCTTCCTGATAATGAAATACTAATTCTATGTACTGGATCTCAGGGTGAGGCACTTGCTGCATTAAATAGAATCGCGAATGGTACACATCGTCAGATTAAGATTAAACCTGGTGATACTGTATTATTCTCATCCAACCCTATTCCTGGTAACCAATCTTCTGTATCACGTTTAATTAATAAGTTATATCGTTCTGGAGCAAGAGTTCTAGAAAACTCTATGATTAGTAACCTTCATACTTCTGGACATGCTTCTCAGGAAGAACAGAAGCTTATGATGCTTCTTACTAAGCCTAAATACTTCTTCCCAGTTCATGGTGAACATAAAATGCTTTGTATACATAAAAAATTATATGAAGAAGTAGGTGGAAAGCCTGATCATGCATTTGTATTAAGTAATGGGGATTGTTTATGCTTAAAGGATCATGAGATATTCCAGACAAGAAGCGTACATGCAGATGATATTTATGTAGATGGTAATGATTTAACAGGTTTATCTACAGCAGTATTACATGACCGTCAGATTTTAAGTGAAGATGGCATGGTTGCAGTACTTATTAGTATGGATTCTCATGCAGGTATCTTACTTCATAAACCAGTTATTATGAGCCGTGGATTTGTTTATATGAAAGATAGTAAACCTATGATTTATGGAGCAGAAATGGCTGTGGATCGTAAGCTACGTGCTTTATTGCAGGAAAAAACAACATTTGGTGAAATTAAGAATACAATCAGAGAAACATTAACATCTTATTTCTATACTAAGACAAAGAGAAGACCGATGATTATTCCTGTCATCATGAATAAGAAATAATGAAGAAAAAGAAAATTATTCGTACTGGTATTCTTGCAATTATTGTTTTCGCATTGGTGTTGTTTGGTGGTTATACATGTCTCTTTTCTAGAACACATTATTCTTTTACAAGAATGACTTATAGTAATGGATTATTACCTGATGGTTTTAAAAACTTTAAGATTGTAAATTTATCCGATATACATATCACAACGTCTAAAGATATTGATCGTTTTGAACAAATTGTAGATGAGATAGAAGATCAAAGTTATGATATGGTTGTATTTACTGGAGACCTGTATGAAAGTAAATCTATTGAGGATGCAAGAGTACAAAAGATCTTAAAGAAGCTCCAGCCAGGTTATGGTAAGTTTGCGGTACTTGGTGATGAAGATTATGCACATGCTGAAGAAGTGACTAATATCCTTAATGAAGGTGGATTTGAAGTACTTAATAACAGTGCTCGTACTATTCATTATCGTAATAGTTCTTTTACCCTTTATGGACAATCTATTAATAGTCAGGAAGAAATACCTGCTTCTGACGGGTTTGTCTTAACCTTAAGTCATTATCCTGATAGTTTTAGTCAAAATAAAGGACATACACATTTACAGTTATCTGGACATAGTAATGGTGGGACTATCTGGTTCCCTGGTATTGGACCACTTGTAAAGTGTAATAATGCAACTACCTATAATCATGGAAGTTATACAGAAAGTGGTTCTGAGCTTATTGTAAGTAATGGTGTAGCGCCACGTCATAACTATCATTTTAAAGTATTGTGTGAAAATGAGATTATTATAATTACATTCGAGTAGGGATTTTAATCCCTACTCTTTTCTTTTACTTTCATATAAGGAGTAAGATTGGTAAAATAGAGATAGGGAAATGAGGTGATTCCCATGAAAACAAAGAAGAGCTATATCTTGAATATTGCATTAATTTTTGTGATTAGTGGTATATCTTTATACTTATCAGTAGGTTCTGAAGTCTCTACTGTATTTACAACAATTACTACAGCGCATCCTTTCTGGCTATTCATCTTATGTTTTATTATGTTTATGTATTATGTATTTGATGGACTCGCTACAATGATCTTTGCGCGTTTATATAAGAAAGACTTTACTCTTAAAGAAGGTTTTGTGAATGGACTTGTAGGTACTTTATTTAGTGGTTTAACTCCTTCTTCTTCAGGAGGACAGTTCGCCCAGGTGTTTGTATTTAATAACCAGGGAATCTCCCCTGCCATTTCTACAAGTATCTTACTCATGTGCTTTATTAGTTATCAAATAGTGATCATGGGCTTTACTGCAGTGATTATGATTGTGGATTCAGCCTACTTCTTAGATAAAGGTGTAGGTGTATCCTCTATGGCAGCCGTTGGATTTCTTATTAATGCGGTAGTCACTCTTCTATTATTTGCAGGTGCTAAAAGCAAGAAGTTCCAGAACTTTATTATAGATAAAGTAGTCTATCTTCTTTCTAAAACACCACTTATAAAAGATTATGAATCAACATGCTTTAGAATTCAGAATTACTTTGGTGAATTTAGAGAACAGATGAAAGTATTACAGAAAAATAAAAAAGCTTTATTACAGACAGTATTATGTAATATAGTGAAACTTACTATTATCTACTCTACACCATTCTTTTCATGTCTTGCTTTAGGAATAAAAGTATCAGTTACCCTATTTGTACAGTTCTTAGGACTGGCTTCTATTATTAATTTAATTAATACATTCCTCCCTATTCCTGGTGCATCAGGTGGTAGTGAAGGATGTTATATGATCTTATTTGGTTTCTTAGGAAGAGCTAATGCTTCTAGTTCTATGTTCTTATGGCGTTTCTTCTCTTTCTATTTTGGATTAATACTTGGTATGATCACATTTATCGTTGCGAAAGATACAAAACGAAAAGACGATTAAGTCACTCTTAGGAGTGGCTTTTTTGTGCACTTTTCTCCAATCTGCCCAAAAATGAATTAGCACTCTTCTTGACAATGTGCTAATAAGAGCTATAATACTCTTAGCAATCAAATAAAAAGAGTGCTAACAAGGAGGAATAATTATGTTGAAACCTTTAAATAAGAATATCGTATTAAAGAAAGAAGAAGTAGAAAATAAGACAGCTAGTGGTATTATTCTCACTACTGAGACAAAGAGTCTTCCTACTGTTGGAGAAGTTGTGGCAGTAGGTCCTCAATGTGAAAATGATTTAAAAGAAAAAGATCGTGTTGTATTCAAGGAATACTCAGGTACAAAAGTTAAACTTGATGGTGTTGAATATATTGTGATAGACGAGAAAGATGTTCTCGCATGTATTGAATAGGAGGAATAAGCTATGAGTAAAGAAATACGTTTTTCTAGTGATGCACGTCAATCAATGTTGAAAGGTGTGAATACTCTTGCTGATGCAGTAAGTGTCACACTTGGTCCTAAAGGTAGAAATGTAGTATTAGAGAAGAGTTATGGTTCTCCTTTAATTACAAATGATGGTGTTTCTATTGCCAAGGAAATAGAATTAGAAGATCATTTTGAAAATATGGGTGCAAAACTTGTATATGAAGTAGCCAATAATACAAATGATATTGCAGGTGATGGTACAACAACTGCTACAATTCTTGCAAGAGATATGATTGTGAATGGTATGAAGCAGGTTGAAAAAGGTGCAAACCCTGTACTTATGAGAGAAGGTATTGAAAGAGCCTCTAAAGCAGTTGCTGAAGTATTATTAAAGAATTCTCATAAGGTAGAAACAAGCAGAGATATTGCATCTGTTGCGACTATTTCTTCTTCTAATAGTCATATTGGTGAATTGATTGCTCAGGCTATGGATAAGGTTGGTAGAGATGGTATTATCAATGTAGATGAATCTAATAGTTTTGATGATGAATTAGAAGTCAATGAAGGTATGCAGTATGATAAGGGTTATGTATCTCCTTATTTTGTAAGTGATACCGATAAGATGGAAGTAGAAATGGATAACCCACTCATCTTAGTCACTAATCAGAAGATTACTAATTTACAGGAAATCCTTCCAGTACTTGAACAAGTATTAAAGGCTAATAAACCATTATTACTTATTGCAGAAGATTATGAGAATGAAGCGATTTCTTCTCTTGTATTGAATAAGTTAAGAGGTGCCTTTAATGTCGTAGCTACTAAGGCTCCAGGATTTGGTGATAAACAGAAAGAAATGTTGGAGGATATTGCAGTATTAACTGGTACTAAATTCTACAACAAGGAGCTTAATATGAAGCTTTCTGATTTAACTATTGATGATCTTGGTACGATCAAGAAAGTGATTGTAAAGAAAGACAATACTACTCTTATTGGTCATAGTTCAAGTGAGGCAGTGAATAAACGTGTAGAAGAATTAAAGACACAATTAACTCATACTAAGAGTGATTATGAAAAGAAGACCCTAAAAGAACGTATTGGTAAATTATCTAACGGTGTTGCAACAATTAAAGTCGGTGCAACAACTGAAGCAGAATTAAAAGAAAAGAAATTAAGAATTGAAGATGCTCTTAATGCGACTAAGGCCGCTGTAGATGAAGGTATCGTTGTTGGTGGTGGTGCTGCGTTAGTAGAAGCCTATGAAGAATTAAAGAATCAGGTCAGAGATACGAATGTAGATATCCAGAAGGGTATTAACGTAGTTATGAATTCTTTATTTGCGCCTCTTACTCAGATTGCAATCAATGCTGGTTATGATGAAGAAGAAATTGTATCTATCCAGAAGACTGCTGAAAAGGACTTTGGATTTGATGCAAAGACAGGTGACTGGGTCAATATGTTCGAAACAGGTATTATTGATCCTACTAAAGTCACTCGTAGCGCATTATTAAATGCGGCTAGTATTTCAGCCTTATTCTTAACAACTGAAGCAGGTGTGGCAGAACTTCCTAAGAAAGAAGAACCACAACAGCCTGTTATGCCACAAGGTGGCATGTATTAAAAAAAAGCCAGAAATTCTGGCTTTTCTTATTACTTACAAAACTGATATGTTAGTTCTCCTAGAATCTGAATACCTTTTTCGATATTCTCCATAGAAGCAGCTGAGAAGTTCATACGAATAGATTGACATGGCTTAGTACTATCTACCATGAATTCATTACCTGGTACGATGGCTACATGCTTCTTAATAGAAGCCTGAACGAATTCTGGCATTCTGACTCCATCAGGTAAATCAAACCATATAAACATACCACCTTCTGGTTCAATGACATGAATAGAAGGATGGAAATACTTCTTGATCATCTCTAACATGAAGTTACATTTCTTTGCATAAAGAGACTGTAAATGTTTAATATGTGCATCCATATCTGTTTCTCTTAAGAAAGCATCCATCATATATTGTGAAAGATTGTTTGTATGGTTATCTCCTGATTGTTTAGCCATAAAGAGTTTAGAGATAATATCTTTACTTGCACAGATGATTCCTGTACGCATACCTGGTGAAATAATCTTAGAAAGACTGGCTGCATAAACAACACGATGGTCTTGATCTAAAGATTTAATAGAAGGAACTTCTTCTCCTGTAATACGTAAATAACCATAAGGGTTATCTTCTAGAATAACTACATCATACTTTACTGCAAGGTTATAGATTTCTTTTCTTTTTTCTAGAGATGTTGTGACTCCGGTAGGATTCTGGAAGTTAGGAATTGTATAGAATACCTTTGGTCCTTTCTTAAAGGCTTCTTCTAGTTCTTTTAGATTTACACCATCTTCTTCTAAAGAAACACCAAGCAGCTTTGCCCCATTACATTTAAATGAGTTTAAAGCACCTAAATAACTTGGGTTCTCTACTACAACATAATCTCCTTCATCACAGAATATCTTAGACACAAGATCTAAGCCCTGCTGTGATCCTGTTGTAATAATAATATCATCATCACTTGTACATATACATTCATGCTTATTAATGAATGACTTAGAAGATTCTATTAAGCCTGTATAACCCTGAGCAGAGCCATACTGCAAAACTTCATAAGTCTTTTCTTGAAGAATCTTATGTCCTACTTCTTCTAGTTTCTCCTGTGGAATAGCTTCTGGATCAGGGAATCCACTCGCAAAACTAATATAGTCTACCGTACCATTCTCACTTGCATCAGCCATGACACTTCTAATGGCTGATTTTTTTACGTTTTTCATCTTATCTGCGTATCTCATATATGTCACTCCATTCACTTTTTTCTCATTCTACTACTATTATTTGAAATCACCTAATTATTTTTTTATATCTGCGTAAGTTATAATCTGAATATCGTGATCCTTGATGTACTGTTTGAATTCATCACTCTTAAGTAATTCTAATTCCTTGATACGATTCATATTGTAGCTAGATACGTTCATGAGTCTTTCATCAACTAAAGCAGGATGACAAACAAGTTCTACTGTATCATAGCCTTCTGTTGAGCAGATTTCTTTGAATGTTTCAAAGCTTACACCATCTTTATAAAATTCACAACGTGCTGGGAAGTAGTTTTCATCCACATATCTTGTTTGTCTAATAGGAAGGTTATATTCCTTGGCTAAACGCTTGATGACTTCTAATTGTCTATGCTCCATATGAACATAGTGATGAGAATCTAGATGAGTAGGAAGATGTCCTGTGTGTGCGATGAAAGCTTCTATCTGTGCTTTCCATTCTTCATAGACTTCATTTGGTTCTCCATCTGGGAATTCATCTTCATAAGCACTTGGTCTTAGGAAGTTTCCCTCTTCATCTGTATAGCTTTTCTTGCCAGGTAATAATGGTTTACCAGCAGTTAAAGTTAAATGAACACCAATTCCTAGATCAGGATAAGCCTTTGCCTTGTCTAGGGCCCACAAAGCATATGGCATATTCATCATGACTGTAGTGGAACTTACAAGTCCCTCTTCGTGAGCAAGAAGGATACCTAGGGAGTTTCCTTCACACATACCAAAATCATCAGCATTAATAATTAATTTCTTGATCATACTTTTCACCTCTAGAATCCATTGTACTAAATATTATAAGAACAGTCACACATATCGAGAAAATGATGTATAATACAAGTCAAAAGGAGACCGTTATGAAAAATACAATTACTGGATATACAGGTTTATATGGGGTTGTCGCAAATCCTATTAAACATTCTTTTTCACCAATGATGCATAATACTGCATTTCAAACATTAGGTATTAATGATGTTTATCTTGCATTTGAAGTGACTAAAGATCAGTTAGATGATTATATTACGTCCGTTAAGACATTACCTATTAAGGGATACAATATTTCTATGCCTTATAAACAGGATATGATGAAATATATGGATGAACTCACAACACAGGCAAGACTTGCGAAGAGTATCAATACTGTAAAGAATGAGAATGGTAAACTCATTGGTCATATTACTGATGGAGAAGGTTTTGTGATGGCCTGCCGTGATAAAGGATGGGGTATTGCGAAACACAAGATTGTAGTGCTTGGTGCTGGTGGTGCAGCAAGTGCCATTATTATTTCTCTTGCTTTGGCTGGTGCTAAAGAGATAGTAGTTTATAATCGTTCTGATAAGCCATTTATTAAAGAACTCAATAAGAAATTAGACTGCCCTATTACTTTAAAGAAAATTGATCAGGAAAGTATAAAGGAAGATTTAAAGGATACTTATTTATTAGTTAATACAACAAGTGTTGGTATGGCACCTCATCCTGAAGGATGTATAATTGAGAGTGCTGATATGTTACCTGATGGTTTAAAAGTAGCTGATATTATTTATAACCCTAAGGAAACAAAGCTATTAAGTTATGCAAGACAAAGAGGTCTTGATTATATGAATGGAGAACGTATGATTGTCTATCAGGGTGCATGTTCTTTTAAATTCTGGACAGGAAAGGATATGCCTATTCATGAAGTCAAAGTAGCGTTAGGAATGGAGGAAAGCGAATGAAAGAGATCGTAGTTGCAACAACAAATAAAGGAAAACTTAAAGAGATTTCCGCAATGTTGGAAAAGTTAGGGATTGAAGTAAAGTCTATTAAAGATGTATTAGGTTATAATCCTGATATTGAAGAAACAGGGACTACTTTTACTGAAAATGCAGTGATTAAGGCTGAAACAGTGATGAATATGATTCATATGCCTACTCTTGCAGATGATTCTGGTTTAGAAGTAGATGCATTAGATAAACAACCTGGTATTTATTCTTCTCGTTTTATGGGTGAAGATACAAGTTATGATATTAAGAATCAGTGGATTATTGATGCTGTAAAAGATAAAGAAGATAAGACAGCACGTTTCGTATGTGCGATGGCTTTGGCTATTCCTGATGAAGAAACAAAGACTTTCTTAGGTACTTTTGAAGGAGAAATCAATGATTGTATTGATGGTGAAAATGGCTTTGGTTATGATCCTATTTTCTATTATCCACCATTAAAGAAGACTTCTGCAGTGATGACTATGGAAGAAAAGAATAAAGTCTCTCATCGTGCAAAGGCATTAAAAGCTTTATATGATTATTTAGAGGAGGCACATAAGTAATGAATCATGTTGTATTAGTACATCCTGCGATTCCACAAAATACAGGTAATATTATGAGAACATGTGCAGCGACACATACACCTTTACATATTATTAAACCTACAGGGTTTAAGTTAAATGATCCAAGAATGAAAAGAGCAGTTATGGATTATTTTGATCACCTCACTTTTAAAGTGTATGAAAACTTTGAAGAGTTTGAAAAAGAGAATCCTGGTATTTATCATTTCTTTACACGTTATTCTAAGAAAGTTTATAGTGAAGATGATTTTAAACAGGAAGGTGAACACTATCTTTTCTTTGGTCATGAGCATGATGGTATTCCTCATGATATCTTAAAGAAGTATATTGATGATTGTGTACGTATTCCTATGTATGGAGATTCACGTAGTTTGAACTTATCTAATACTGTAGCCATTGGTGTTTATGAAGCATTAAGACAGCAAGGTTATCCTGATTTATCTACAGTAGAAGTTCAAAAGGGAGAAGACTTCTTATACAATGAAGAAATTTAAAGGTATTCTTTTAACTGTATGTTTGACTTTTTTGATTATTGATTGTGCTATTCTCTTAGTCACATTTGTGCCTGTACTCTATCCTTCTTCATTAATAGCCTCTAATATTGGGGTAAGTGAAAAGGTTGTAAGAGAAAGTTATATGACAATCATTCACTATTTAAGTCTATTCTCTCATAAAGCACTTTCTACCCCTGCTTTTCCTATGACTAAGAATACTGCTTTTCATTTTTATGAAGTAAAAGTATTAATGAATCGTTTAGAAGTGATTGGGTTAGTGATACTTATTGGAACTATTTATCTCATTTACTCTACAGTCAAAGAGAAAGATTATAGACCATTTAAGTGGGCAGGATTCACTACTTTAGGACTCGTATTTATTGTAGGTGGAACAGCCTATGTTGATTTTGACGGGGCATTCACAATGATGCATCATATCCTTTTCAACAATAACTACTGGCTGATTAATCCTGATATTGATCCTATTATCAATATCTTTCCTGAAAGTTATTTTGTGACATTGGGGATTGCGCTATTTAGTTTAATTGGAATAGGTGTTCTTATTAATTTAGGTATATATTTCAAACATATTAATTGCATTAATACAAATAAATGAGTATAATTTATGAAAAATAGACACGAGATTCTCGTGTCTTTTCATATGAAGGAGTTATAAATGAAAGAAATGATTAAAGACTTCTTAGATGAGTTATCTTCATCTTCACCTACTCCTGGTGGTGGAGGTGCTTCAGGACTAGTAGGCGCTATTGGATGTGCTTTAGGACTCATGGTAGGTAACTTAACTGTAGGTAAGAAGAAATATAAAGATGTAGAAGATGAAATAAGAGAAATCATAGAGAAGTTAGAAGACTTAAAGAAGAAGCTTGTAACTTCTGTAGATGATGATGCAGAAAACTTCAAGCCTCTTGCAGAGGCTTATAGACTTCCTAAGAATACTGAGGAAGAAAAGAAACATAAAGAGTTTGTGATGGAGTCATGTTTATTGGATGCATCTCTTGTACCATTACAGATCATGGATTTAAGTTATCAGTCTTTAAAGTTATTTTCTACTTTAAATGAGAAAGGTTCAGTGATGGCAATCAGTGATGTAGGTGTTGGTGTACAATGTTTGCGTAGTGCGTTGACTGGTTCTATTATGAATGTCTATATTAATACGAAGTCTATGAAGAATAGAGAAATGGCTGAGAAGATGAATAAACGTGCTGAGAAGCTATTAGTTGAAGGGCAACTGCTTGCAGATGAAATAACTAATAGTGTTATTAAAAAGTTAGGAGGAGCGTCATGTTAGAGTTAAGAGGAAAAAAGGTTTCTGATGGGATTAAAGAATATGTATCAAAAGAGTTAGAAACATTATCTTTTGTACCTAAGCTTGCGATTGTGAGAGTAGGAGAAAATCCTGATGATATGAGTTATGAGCGTGGTGCAACTAAGAAATTAAAGTCATTTGGTTTAGATGTGGCTTCTTATGTTTTCCCACAGGATATCAGTGATGAAGACTTCAAGAATGCTTTTAAAGATATTAATGAAGATGATGAAGTGACAGGAATCTTATTATTAAGACCACTTCCTCGTACTATTAATGAAAAAGATATTGAAAATATGATTGATCCTAAAAAGGATTTAGATGGTATTTCTCCTATTAATATTGCGAAGGTGTTTGCGGGAGATACAACTGGATTTTCTCCATGTACTGCAGAAGCAGTTATTGAAGTATTAAAGGCATATGATATTGAGTTAACAGGTAAAAGAGTGACTGTTGTAGGAAGAAGTATGGTTGTAGGTAAACCTGTGTCTATGCTGCTTCTTAAAGAGAATGCGACAGTAACTATGACTCATACAAGAACTGTTGATTTAAAGAAGACATGTTCTGATGCAGAGATTGTGATTGCAGCTGCAGGACGTGCAAAGATGTTAAATAGTGATTATTGTGGACAGGATGCCGTGATGATTGATGTAGGAATCAATGTGGATGATAATGGTAAGTTATGTGGTGATGTAGACTATTCGACTCTTGATGGCAAAGCCTCTGCCGCTACACCTGTTCCTGGTGGTGTTGGTACCATCACAACTGCAGTACTTGCAAAACATTTAATCCAGGCAGCTAAAATGCGTTAAAGACCTCTTTCGAGGTCTTTTTTTCGTACAATAAAAGACAGCTTTCGCTGTCTTTGCACACAATTATATTATTCAAAGAATTTGTATTCTTCAAAGTAAGCCTGTGGATGGTTACAAGCTGGGCATACTGTAGGAGCTTCTAAAGATTCTACTACAAATCCACAGTTGTTACATTTCCATAGTACTTTATGATCTTTCTTGAATACTGTGCCGTCTTCAATCTGTTTAGCAAGTTTTAAGTATCTTTCTTCATGCATCTTTTCAGCCATAGCGATAGCTCTTAAGATAGCTGCGATTTCAGGTAATCCTTCTTCTTCAGCTTTCTTAGCAAATTCTGGATACATATGTGTCCATTCTTCGTTTTCACCAGCAGCTGCAGCTTTTAAGTTTTCTACAGTTGTCCCCATTAATACTGGGAATTCACCAGCAACAGGTAATGTTTCTCCCTGAGCAGCAGTGTTCATAAGTTTCATCAAACGTTTCGCATGTTCTTTTTCCTGGTTAGCTGTTTCTTCAAAGATTTTAGACACTTCTACATAACCTTCTTTTTTCGCAATACTAGACCAGAAAGTATAACGATTTCTTGCCTGTGATTCACCTGCAAATGCAGCCATTAAATTCTTTAATGTTTCAGTTCCTTTTAAATTAGACATCTTCTTTATCCTCCTTCATATTCTTACAATCATTACAGACTCCTTGAAATAACATATCAACATGTGTGAGGCGTACTTGATCTAGTTCTTCTATATCATGAACAAGTTCATCAAATGCACCATGTGGAATATGTATATCCACAATCTTTCCACATTTTGAACATACCATATGATGATGTGGTGTCACATTACCATCGTAATGTACAGTCACACCATCTATATTTAATTTTCTGATATACCCATTTTCGACTAAAACATTCAGATTACGATAAACAGTACCTAGTGATATATCCGGAATGCTTCTTCTTACATGAGAATAAATAACTTCTGCTGTAGGATGCGTATGATCATTCACAAGCATATCATATATCGTATCTCGCCGCTTAGATCTTCTAAGTTTTGTCTCCGCCATATGTCCTCCTCTCCTAATCAGTAATGATTACTACTATTAGTATACTATTTACTAGTAAGAATGCAAGCCAGATGCATTATTTTGACAAAATTGTATGTATAAGTGTATAGAAATCATTGGTTGCATAAACAAGAGGATCAATTACATACACAGGAACAGAGACAATGGACTCTATATCCCCTTTTAAATGCATGACTGAGGGAGATAAATAAAGTGCATCATAATCTCCTTCTACTTCTTCTAATGAAGAAAGACTCACTGATTCTACTTCTAGATTAGATTTTTCTATTGTCAGACTTTCTTTCATTAGACTAATTAAATAACTAGAAGAAAAACCATCCTGGTCTACAATCCCTACTTTCACACGTTTAGGGTCTGCATCTCTTAAAAAGACAACCATAAAATCTCTATAATAAAATAAAAACTGGGATAAGTTCTTTAAAGTATAATGGAGATAGAAATAGATTTCTTTCCCTTCTTCATCTGTGATTTGTTCTTCTATTATGCCATTATGCCAGACAGTTAAAAAAGCGACACGATTCTTTAAATAAAAACGTACAGTATGATAATCTTTAGTGTCTTCAATAATGTCACATCTGACATTTTTCATATTCTTTCTTGTATAGTAATAAGACCATTTAAAAACAATCATCAAATAGGTCTTTTGATAAAATTCATCCATATCCCTCACCTATAATAATCATATCATAATTCAACTATTTTTTTTGATGATTATGTTCTGTTTTGCATTCCTTTTTGTGTATGATAAAATGTATTTGAGAGGCAGGTGAGTATTAGTGAAGAGAATTTTTGTCATGTCTGATTTACATGGACAATTTGTGTTATTGCAGCTGATGCTCAATAAGATTCAATTCACTGATGAAGATGAGTTATATATCCTAGGTGATATTATGGATCGTGGTCCTAATTCAATTGATATATATTACTTTGTGAAAGCAATGCCTAATGTTCATATGATCAAGGGTAATCATGAAATCATGATGAGACAATCTTTAGCAGCCAGCTTAAAATATAATGATTTAGATTCTGATTTGAATAATGCATATCGTTTATGGAAACAGAATGGTGCCACAGGTACTGTAAATAGTATAAGAGAGTTCTTACAGAAAGATTCTATTCCTTATGAGGAATATTTTGATATAAAGAAAGAGTTTGTACAGGAAATTATTGATTTTATTGATAGTCTACCTAACTATATAGAACTTGATTATCAGGGCAAGCATTATGTGATGGTGCATGCAGGAGTGGATCCTGAGGTAATCAATATAGAAGATAGTGATCCTGAATTACTTGCCTGGATTAGAGAATATTTCTATATGAATCCATGTAATCCTGAATATACTTATATATTTGGTCATACGCCTTTATGTTATGTGAATGATGATCATTCTTTTAATATCTGGTACGATCCTGATTATCATAATAAGATTGGTATTGATGGTGGACTCGCTGTGGCAGATAAAGGACAATTAAATTGTTTATGCTTAACAGATGGGACATCTTATAAGATACCTTATAAAGATGGTCAGCCAGGAGAATTACAACGTATTATAAAAGACTTAAAGTAAAACGGAAGGGAACTCCCTTCCGTTTATTCGTTTATCTAAATAGATACTAATTATTTTCTAAACATTGCTAATATTTCTTCTGTTGGTCGACTTAGATGATTTTCTCGTAAATATTTTGACAAACCACGCAAATCATAAAAATATTCTCCTGGTTCATACTCTGAACCATTTTCTATAGTCCCGGCATATAAACCTTCAAAGCCTTGCTCTGGTGTTGGATCTGGTATTGGTTCAAATTTATCCTTCATTATTCATCACCCCTTGTATTTATTAGTTAGAATAAACAACTAATCACTCATTTTCTATAGTTAGTAATGTTTTATTTTCTGACAACAAATGTGTTTTGATATCTTCGGGAATATGATCATCAGTAATGATTGTATCAATACGTTCTTTTAACTGAAGAGGTACGACACCATGTGAATTGAACTTTTCACTTTCAGTTAAGACAATAATATGTTCTGCCTGTTCAGCCATATCTCTAACAGCCTGTGCACGCAAATGATCACTATTTGTGAAACCTACACGAGGATTATAACCATCAGCACCAATAAATAACTGATCAACACAGAAATTTTGAGCACATTGTGCCACGATAGGTCCTACCATAACCTGTGAATCTTTCTGGTAAGCACCACCTAGAAGAATCACATTGGTATTCTTTTTATCGCGAATATATCCTGCAATAAAAGCACTGTTAGTCACAATAGTGACATCTAGTTTTTCTGATGCGATTGTATCTGCAAGAATCGCACAGCAGCTCCCACTTTCAATCATAATGGTATCTCCATCATGAATAAGTTCTGAAGCCTTTTGTGCAATTCTTTTCTTTATTTCATAATGATAAGCTAAGCGTCCATTGATATCATCCTTATTCGCAAGGATGGCATAGCCATGTCCTCTTTTAATAATCCCTTTTTCTTCAAGTGCATCTAAGTCCTTACGGATAGTGACATTGGATACCCCAAGTATTTGAGATAATTCATTGACTTCTATTTTCTTTTCTTTTGTAAGTAGTTCTAATATTTTGTTATAGCGGTCTTTCATAGATTACCTCCGCACTTATTATATTAATCTAGAAGAAACAATTCAACCCACACTTGATGAACTCATTTTGATAATCCACTAAATCTTCAGGATGTAATGCTTCTACTTCATGAAGCTTATAGTCTTTACCAAGTAGTTTATATTTATTTTCACCAAATTGATGGAATGGAAGAAGCTGTACCTCTTTTGCACCTGCTTCTTTAATACATGTTGCTAGTTCTTTCGCATCTTCTAATGTTTCATTAAAGCCAGGAATAACAGGTATTCTAGGTAATACATTAAGACCCTGTTCAATAGCCCATTTGAAGTTCTTTTGAATGACTTCATTTGTGACATGTGTTCCCTTCTTATGTTTCATTGGATCAGCCTGCTTCACATCAAATAATAAGAGATCAAATAACGGAGCTGCTTTCTTAAACTTCTCATGATCCACAATACCTGTTGTTTCAATCGTAAGATGAAGTCCTTTTTCTTTTAATGCATGGACAAGAGCCATCATGAAATCATATTGCACCATAGCTTCTCCACCAGATAAAGTCACACCACCATTAGATTCTTCATAGAAATCAATATCCTGCATACAGATATCAACAACTTCTTCTACTGTCTTTACTTCACCTTCCTGCGTTAAGGCTTTCCCAGGACAGGCTTTGACACATTTCATACAATGATCACATGTTTTATGATCAATTCGAATCAAGCCATCCTCCATCTTTATAGCCCCTTTAGGGCAGGTATGTACACATGTTTCACAATGAAGACATTTCTCATTATTGTATAAAACCTGAGGACTCACTGCCTGACTCTCAGGATTAGCACACCATTCACATCTTAATGGACATCCTTTAAAAAACACTGTTGTACGAATACCAGGTCCATCGTGAATACTAAATTTCTGTATATTAAATATAATTCCTTCCATATCATATCCCTCTCGTATAATATGTACGTAATCAGTTAATGAACTCTATCGATTCATTATTGATTGTACATTCTAATTTTAAGATAAT
>NZ_JBEHVX010000024.1:0-27531 GCF_040227455.1 Catenibacterium sp. RTP21428st1_D7_RTP21428_210409
ATTTTTTCTAAATTATTCAAACTTATTTTTAAGTTTGTCTTTTTTTATACGTTTTGATTGATTTTTGTTTCACACTTCTCCTATTATGAGTGAATTAACACAGATCATCTGTGAACAGTTCAATGTATCAATCAAAGAAGAGCCTTATATTATTTCTGAATTAAGAGTTGTAAAAAGATTCCATAATCTAGGCTATATGTATGTTCACGAACTCGATGAATTTATTATAGAAAATAGAGATAACATCGTAAACTTTGCGCAGTCAAAGCTCCGTTTCCTAGAAAAGAATAAGTATTTTAACCCTTATGATATCTTTGTCTGGGTATCACTTATTATGTTGTTGAATCAGGGTGTGGATGATCCTGAAAATATCATCAGTAATGAAATGTTCAGCATTCCAAGCAAGAATGAAGTAGATAAAGGAATTAATTAAGATGTATCATATTTTGACACATTTATGATTGATTCATATATTATTATATTAACGCTTTTAAATTAAAAGAAAGAAGGTAAATAATATGGGCTTTTTAGAAGGTAAGACTGTCATTGTGACTGGTGGTGGACGTGCTGTACTTGAAGATGGAACTTGCGGTTCTATTGGTTATGGTATCGTAACAGCATTTGCGAAAGAAGGCGCAAATATTGTCATCACTGGACGTAACTTAAAGAAACTAGAAGATGCAAAAGAAGAAATTGAAAGACTTTATAATGTAGAAGTTCTTCCAGTACAGGCTGATGTGAATGCAGGTGCTGATAATGAAGCAGTAGTAAAAGCAGTTGTTGAAAAGGCAATTGAAAAGTTTGGTCATATAGATGTATTAGTCAATAATGCGCAGGCAAGTGCATCTGGCGTATCTCTTGCAGAACATACTACAGAACAGTTTGATTTAGCTATGTATTCAGGATTATATGCAGCATTCTATTATATGAAAGCATGCTATCCATACTTAAAAGAAACAAAAGGTTCAGTTATAAACTTCGCATCTGGTGCTGGATTATTCGGAAACAAAGGTCAGTGCTCTTATGCTGCTGCAAAAGAAGGTATCCGTGGTTTAACACGTGTTGCTGCAACTGAATGGGCTGCAGATGGTATCAACGTAAACGTTGTATGCCCACTTGCTTGGACTGCACAGCTTGAAAAGTTTGAAAAAGCTTATCCAGAAGCATTCAAGGCAAATGTTCATACACCACCTATGGGACATTTTGGTGACAATGAAAAAGAAATCGGACGTGTTGTTGTACAATTAACTTCTCCAGACTTCAAATATATGACTGGTGAAACAATCACTCTTGAAGGTGGATTAGGAATGAGACCATAAGGAAACGCAATGTGTTTCCTTTTTTCAAAGGAGCAAATACAATGATTTATTATTTTAGTGGAACAGGAAATAGTCACTATGTGGCAGAAGTACTTTCAAAGTCCTTACAGGATACAATGCAATCTATTGAATCAGCTCAAGGTATTAAACAGGATGAAATGATTGGTATAGTCACACCTGTTTATTTCTTTGGGTTACCTGATATTGTGAAGGATTTCTTAGAAAGATTGTCTGTCTCTTCCAAATCATATTTGTATCTTGTAGTCACTTATGGTGGTAAACCAGGTAATATTGGGAAAGAGGCCAACAAGATCATGCAGAAAAAGGGGACAGGTTTTTATGCTTTGTATGGTGTAAAAATGGTGGATACATATATTCCTATGTATGATGCATCTAAAAATGAAAAGATAGAATCTCAAATAGACTCTCAAATAGAAGAAATCATTACACAGATCAAGGAAAGAAGAATAGGTGACTACTTGAAAGGAACTGTCCCAGTTCTTATTAATAAGGCCTGTTCGTTTCAATATAAACAAGTAAGAAAAACATATAACCTCACTATCAATGAATCTTGTATTCATTGTGGCTTATGTGCGAAAGAATGTCCTGAACAGGCGATAGAAATCAAAGAGCATGTGACATTCAAGAAAGAACAGTGTATGATGTGTTTAAGATGTTTACATCATTGTCCTGTGAATGCAATTAAATTTAAAAATAAGGACAAAGGACAATACAGGGGGTTACTATGATCAAAGAAGATATTTTAATCAAGAATACAACAAGAGAACAGAGAGAACAAATTGTGAATGATGCATTAGGTATAGTAGATGGTTTATGTGATGGTTGTTCACAGGGAATCATTTCTATGTATGATGCGTATATTGATGGTTTAAAAGAATTAGATGAAATCAACAGAGAATTCAATGCTCACTATGAAGTAGATGATAAACGTGGTGGCAACAGAGGCGGCTGTTCAATGATGTAAGGAGTAAGAGTGATCTTACTTCTTTTTATATATTAAAAAAGAACTTCTTTCGAAGTTCTTATCTCCATACCTCTTCGGCAATTTCTTTGACTAATTTTAATTTAGCCCACTGCTGTTCTTCAGTTAACTTATTACCAATTGCACAAGAAGCGAATCCACATTGTGGACTTAAATAGAGTCTATCTAGTGGAATAAACTTAGCTGCTTCATGAATTCTCTTAATCACTGTTTCTTTATCTTCTAATTCAGGTGTCTTAGTTGTAATCAACCCTAATACAACCTTTTTATCTTCTGATACTTTTGCGAGAGGTGCAAATCCTCCAGATCTTTCATCATCATATTCTAGATATAAAGCATCCACATTTTCTTTCGCAAATACATAATCAGCCACAGAATTATAAGGACCTTTCGCAAAGAATGTAGAATGGTAATTACCACGGCAGATATGTGATGTAATCACCATATCTTCTGGTTTATTTTCTAATGCAAGGTTATTGACTGCAAGTAATTCAGCCTTTACTTCTTCTAAATCAATTCCTAAAGATTCATATCTCTGTTTTGCGGCATCTCCTACAATCGCACCCCAAGTACAGTCATCTAACTGTAGATTGCGACATCCTGCATCATAGAACTGTTTAATCACATCCTGATAAGCCACACCAATATCATGAATGAGTTCTTCATTTGTGGCATAAAACTTTCTTGTAGTTTCAAAGTTAGCAGGTACAATCATCTGCTGGAAAGTCTGTGCAGGGGCTGGAATAGTATACTTAGCTACTGTGTTTTCATCTTCAAACTGTTTTAAGAATTTAAAGTATTCTACAAAAGGATGTGCTTTTGCCTTGATCTTACCTACAAGATAAGTATCATCCAATACTGCAAGTTCACCATTAAATCTTACACCATTACCAGTATTTTTATGTTCAACACCCTCAAATCCCCACATGAAATCTAAATGCCAGAATGTTCTTCTGAATTCTCCATCAGTGATCACATGGTATCCTAATTCCTTCTGTTTCTTAACTACTTTTACAACTTCTTCATCTACAATATGATCATAATCTTCCTGAGATAACTGTCCGTTATCCAATGCTTCCTTAGCATCCTTCAAAGCCTGTGGTCTTAAAAAACTTCCTACAAAATCATATCTAAAAGGTACATTTCCCATTTCTTATTCCTCCTTGGTTTGTGATTGTATTATAACAACCATCTTTACCATTGAGAAATACATATAATATGCAGTTATATATAGTTTAAAACTATATTAATCTTCGTACTCCACTATCAGCTTATCTTTATTATTCTTAATAGTCTTATATAAGTCAGAAGGAATCTTCCATATTCCATTATAAGGTTCTTCTATATAAGTCTTTCCATTTCTTTCATAGATATAATATGTCTTTGTATCCATTTTCACCTTGATATAATCAACACCATTTGGGTTATCGTTTACTGACTCTTTTGAATAAGATGACTTTTCTTCTATATCCTTAATCAAAGAAGAGATTTTACTTTCATCACATTCATAGACAGTAGTCATTGCACCACCATGTACATGTCCAAATTCCACCTTAGATGTATCAGGCAGATCTAAGGTCTTTTTATTTGAATTAAAACAATACACACCAAATAATATCAATATAATAACTAATACACCCATCTTTTTCATGATATCCACCATGTATTGTTATGCCTCTGTAGACATCCTTTTTCTTCTGATATTTTATGTCCTTTCAAATCTCTTACAACAACCTTTTCATAATATTCATAGTTCTCTGATGCACAGTCATTGAAATCATCCCATCCATTTTCTATCCACTTAGATAGGTACATCTTATTGTCATCAATAGTGAGTACATTCTCCTGCGGATCCATCTTAAAATGGAACTTTCTCGGATAATAACAAACCAACTCTTCATCTTGACTTATAATATGCACATTTTCACCTATGATACATAAGTTATATGTGTTTATTTTCTTGATATTAAGCTCTGTAACAGTTTCTAATAATTCATCTGGTAAATACTTATAGAGAGTAATGATTCCTTTGTTGTAGTCTCCTTGTAAGAAATAGAAGTAGTTGTTTAGGAATACAGGCTTTCCATATAATACATTCTTCTGGCGTTTAAAAGGCTGAATAACCTTACCGTTCTCAAAATCATAGAAAGATATCATAGAACCCTTATGGTTCTTATGGAATTCATAGAATTCAACATAATCACTTATTGCATATCCAAAACGTGTTTGTCCTTCTATATTATCGATAGTTGTACCATTAACTTGATTAAATTGAATAATATTCATAGGGCACCTCCTACCTCAATTATAGCAAAAAGAACTCGTATTTGATTTAGTTATTATAGAGTTCTCATAATTTTGATGGATATAGGAAATCATTTGTTTCTCTTGGTTATAAGTAACAGAGATTTCTAATTAATGATCATATAATAAAAAAGAGGGAGAGTAATATAAACTCTCCCCCGCCTGTAGGCTTCGCAAGTTTCTACAGAACGATCACTAGAATTAATATATGTTGTTCTGAATATTTTGTCAATAATTCAAAACGGGTTTATTACTCTATGATTGATTTGCTCTTACTATGTCCATTGTTCAGCCAAAAGGAAATCACGAATATTTTGATGTTTAATACCATTTCGGCTCATATCAAATTCATCAAGAGAAACGACATACTTAGGGAAATTGTCTCGGATATTATCATATGCACCAAATTCACGTTTAATTCTATCTTCTGATGCTAAGAGATATGTTACCTGAACATACAACTTTTCACCATGTTTATCACATACAAAATCAATTTCTTTTTCTCCTGTTTTACCAACAGTCACTTTATAGCCTCGACGTAATAATTCAAGATAGACAATATTTTCTAGAATGAGATTTATATCTCGCATATTGCCTCCAAAAACAGCTTCACGGATACCATGATCTGCAATATAATACTTTTCATTTGTAGAAAGTATCTGTTTGCCTTGTAGATCAACTCGTTTCACTTGATAGAACAGATAAGCATCGCAACAATATTTGATATAGTTTAGGATTGTTTCTGGTGCAACAGTACGTTGTTCACTTTTGAGAAACTTCGCAAGAGAATTTGCAGAGAAGGTTGTACCTACATTCGCGATGACATATGCAATAATACGTTCTAGTAAATCTACATCACGTATTTTATTGCATTTCACAATATCTTTAAGCTGGACGGAGTTAAATAAGTCGTGAAGATATTGTTTAGAAGGTTCATCCGCATAACGAATATTCGCAAGATAGGGCATACCTCCAGTAATGAGATACTTTTGAAAACATTGTTGGATTGAAGCATCAGGGTTGATTGGACGATATAATTCTATGAATTCTCCAAAAGAAAATGGATAGATGACAAACTCTACATATCTTCCACCTAAATAAGTGGCAAGTTCACCTGACAATAGCTTTGCGTTTGATCCAGTGATATAGATATCACAATCCAATGATACACGAAAAGAATTAATGCACTTCTCCCAATCTTTCACTTCCTGAATCTCATCAAAAAAGAGATAGACCTTGCTATCGATATCCTTGGCACGATCGGTAATTTCATCATGAAGAGATTTGGCTGTCTGTAAATGTGAATAGCTTAAGTCTTCAAAATTGATGGAGATAAACTGTATTGGATTTACACCTGATTCTATAAGTTCTTGTTTAATTAGTTCTAACATGACAGATTTCCCACAACGACGAATTCCAGTCATCACTTTAATGAGATTCGACCCAATAAATGGTCGTATACGTTTCATATAGAGTTCACGTTTAATCATAAATCTCAGCCCCCTTTCCTTGTTACTACGCATATTATATTACATATATAACTTAAATTTCATATGCAAATCTCTATTTTGTCAGTTATAACTGACAAAATAGCCAAAAATGTAAGTTATAACTGATAAAGATGATGACCAAACGAGTCATCATCTTTTCTTACTTTTTATCAACAACCTGGAATTTACTTTAATAAATATTTTTCAAACGCTTTATGATTATCAAAGTGGACTTCTCTAAAAAACAGAACTAACCAAATAATATAGGTTGGTATAGCTATATATGGGGTTAAAAAGCAGGATAATAATGCTCCTGCCAACATTATAATAGCCCACATAAAGCACTGATTTCTTATATCACGAGAGATATGAGCTTTATCATACAATGCCTGTTCTTCTTTAGAAAATGAATTAAATCCTGAAACAAATTTTGCTGCTTTTTCCTTAAAAATCGCAAATAACACACCTATAATCAGAAATAGTAATACCAAAATTATACACGACCAAAATCCTATATTCATAATACATACCTCCGCTTCAAATTCTGATTTTCTGCTGTTTCTTTAGATAAATCAAGCATTACCGTTTTTTTCTATTCATTACTTTTCATCAACAACTTGGAAGATATAGAACTTTAAGTAATAGCTATTCTCATCACCATTCCACAAAATAGGATGATCTGCAGCCTGTGTTCTAAATTCTACCTGTCTTAATCTCTTATGTACAAGCTTTGCAGCCTGTCCAATAGTTTTAGTAAATGTATCATAGTCCATAAAATGAGAACATGAACATGTAGCCAGATATCCACCGTCTTTTACTAATTTCATACCTCTCATATTAATTTCACGATAGCCTTTAATCGCATTCTTAATAGATGCACGAGACTTTGTGAAAGCAGGGGGATCTAATATAACCATATCAAATAACTCTACCTGAGCCTCTAATTCTGGCAAGAAATCAAATACATCATGACACTCAAACTTAACAGTATTCTCTAAACCATTAAACTTAGAATTCTCATTTGCAAGATCTACCGCAAACTGAGATGCATCCACACCTAAAACACTTTGAGCTCCTGCAATACCAGCATTGAGTGCAAAAGTACCAATATAAGTAAAACAGTCTAGTACCTTTGCATCCTTACATAATTTCTGTATTGCAAGTCTATTATATTTCTGATCAAGGAAGAAACCAGTCTTCTGTCCTTCTGCGACATCTATATGATACTTAACACCATTCTCTACAATATCAATATGAGGATCAAAAGGTTCACCAATAAATCCTTTAACTCTTTCCATACCTTCCTTAGTACGTTCCTTGGCATCACTACGTTCATATACACCTCTAATAGTAATGCCATCCTGTAGTAGAATATCCTTCATAAGTTCTACAATCTCTTCCTTAAAGGCATCAATACCTAATGCAAGAGACTGTACAACTAATACATCTTCAAACTTATCAATTACTAAACCTGGCAAGAAATCAGCATCGCCAAACACAAGACGACAACTAGAAGTATCCACTGTTGTTTTACGATAATCCCAGGCATTCTGTAATCTCATACGTAAGAAATCAGAATCAATCTCCTGATTAATATTTCTAGTCATTAAACGAATTCTAATCTTAGAATTCTGGTTAATATAACCTCTTCCTAATGGATACTCATTATGGGCATATACATCCACAATATCCCCATTCTTGAAATGTCCATGTATCTCTTTTATTTCATTGTCATAAATCCATAAACCGCCTGCATTAATAGTACGGCCTTCACCCTTTTTTAATAGTACTTTTGTTTTCATATTCGAACCTCTCTTGGTAATTATTATACATTTGATCAGACAGTTGTGCTACAATATTAACAATTCAAGGAGGAAAAACTAATATGAGTTTTAAGGATTCTAAAGTAGTTATTGTTGGTTTAGGTAATGTAGGTGCTACAACTGCCTACTCAATTATTAACCAGGGACTTTGTGAAGAGATTGTATTAATTGATATTAATAAAGAAAAAGCATATGGTGAAGCATTAGATATGCAGCAGTCAGTTTACTTCATGAATAGAAATATTAAAGTAAAAGCAGGGGATTATTCTGATTGTAAGGATGCAGATGTAGTCATCATTACAGCATCAGCACCAATGCCTAAAGATTCGCATGACCGTTTACAGATGTTAGCACCAAGTATTAAGATTATTAAGTCTATTGTAAATTCTACAATGGCTTCAGGATTCAATGGTATCTTTATTATTGTATCTAACCCAGTAGATATTATGAGTTATATTACATGGAAGGAATCAGGTTTACCAAAGAACCAGGTAATTGGTAGTGGTACAACTCTTGATAGTGCAAGATTATCTTGTCGTTTAGCTGATATGTATCATTTAGATGCAAAGAGTGTATCAGCATATGTATGTGGTGAACATGGGGATTCAGAAATGGTGACATGGTCTAGCGCAACTATTGGTGGTAAGAGTGTAGAAGATGTATTAAAGGATAATGCAGAACGTACTAAGGATGCCACTAAGGAAACATTAAGACATGCTGTTATTGAAGATGGCTGGCAGATCTTTAACCGTAAAGGAAATACATGTTATGGTATTGCGGCAGCAACTACAGCTATCGTGAAATCTATTCTCTTCAATGAAAATAGAATTTATCCAGTATCTGTGCATTTAGATGGGCAGTATGGTATGAATGATATCTTCCTAAGTGTTCCTACTATTATTGATAAGACAGGAGCTAAGGAAATCGTAGAAATAAATATGAAAGAAGATGAGCAGAAAGCACTAGAGGAATCATATAAAGTTCTGAAAGATTTCTGTCAACAGTTAGACTAAGAGAGGGTAAACCTCTCTTTTTATGTTAGAATGGATTCATGGAGGGATTGGTATGATTAAGATTGCATTTTTTGATATTGATGGAACTTTAAGTAATATGGAAACACGCAGTGTTTCTGATATTACTATAGAAACATTACAAAGATTACAGGCTAATAACATAAAGGTATGTATTGCGACAGGAAGACATCCTTTAAGTGTGCCTACTTTTGAAGGAGTGACATTTGATGCCATACTTTCTTTTAATGGGTCTTATTGTTTTGATAAGGAAGGACATGTTTTGTATAGTCATCCTATCCCACATAAAGATGTATTAAGAATTATAGATAATGCATCTTCTATTAATAGATCTGTCTCTCTTGCAAGTAAAGATAATAGTAAAGCCAATGGCACAGATCAAGACTTAAATGATTATTATGCATTCTCTAAACAGAAAGTAAATGTATCAGAAGACTTTGATACACTTGTGAATGAAGATATCTATCAGATCATGTGTGGTTGATATGAGAATGAATATGATGCATTAATGAAGAATGTAGAAGGTGCACAAATTACAGCATGGTGGAATAGAGCAGTGGATATTATTCCAGCAGGTGGTGGAAAGGGTAATGGTATACATAAGGTATTAGAGTATTATCATTTCAGTCCTAGTGAAGCTATTGCGTTTGGTGATGGAACAAATGATATAGAGATGTTAGAAGCAGTAGGAACAGGAGTTGCAATGGGGAATGCAACAGATAATGTGAAGGCTATTGCGGATGATATATGTTTATCTGTAGCAGAAGATGGTGTGTATCACTACTGTTTAGATCATAATTTATTATAAAAGTCATAAATATAGTAATAAATCAAAAAAAGTTGTATACTATGGTATAGCATGAATTGTAAAGGAGAATGAACTATGCCATATTTAGCATTACGAACAAACAAGACATTGACTCTTTCTCAGGAAGTTGAATTAAAAACTACTGTAGGAAAGTTAATCACAGTATTTCCTGGTGAATCAGTAGATACATTCATGATTCATATTGAAGACAATCAGCTTATTTATTTTAAAGGCCAGGAAGCGAACTGTATGATGATCACATTGTACTTAAAAGGTCATTATGCAGATGAACAGAAACAACAGTTTGTCTCTGAACTTACTAAAGCTTTAGTAAAAATTACAAAGATTCCTGCTTCAAATCAGTATGTTACTATCTCTGAATTTGAAAAATGGGGTCACGGTGGTATCTACGAATAAGATTTTGCCTAGCAAAATCTTATTTTTTTGGCTTAAAACGGCTAAACATAATAAAACTACACAAAAAAATGCATTTTTTTCAAAAAAAGGGTTGCAAAAGGCGTATCTGCATGGTAATATAAACAAGCATTCTGAAGTGCTTGAATAGCTCAGCGGTAGAGCAATCGGCTGTTAACCGATCGGTCGGGGGTTCAAATCCCTCTTCAAGCGCCAGTGGCCGGTTGGAGAAACGGTTAACTCACATGCCTTTCACGCATGCATTCACGGGTTCGAATCCCGTACCGGTCACCATATATGGAGGTTTAGCTCAGTTGGGAGAGCATCTGCCTTACAAGCAGAGGGTCAGCGGTTCGAGCCCGTTAACCTCCACCATTTTTTTGCCGACTTAGCTCAACTGGTAGAGCAACTGACTTGTAATCAGTAGGTTGGGGGTTCAAGTCCTCTAGTCGGCACCATTAGTGACTCGCTAGCTCAGATGGCAGAGCATCTGACTTTTAATCAGAGGGTCAGGGGTTCAAATCCCCTGCGAGTCACCATCTTGATGCGGGTGTGGTGAAATTGGCAGACACGCTAGACTTAGGATCTAGTGCTTCGGCGTGCAGGTTCAAGTCCTGTCACCCGCACCATTCTGAATGCAGACACCGAGTAATCGGTGTTTTTTTTATGCCTAAAAATAAAAAATCTACCAAAATGGTAGATTACATTCCATTATAGAAGAGAATTTGATGAGGGGAAGCTCATTAGTATCTCATATATTTTGGGAAGCTATAACAGAATGATGTGTATATTATAATACTCTAGAATAGAGTAGTAAATATGTATATGGTCATGAAATCCCTTGTATTTCATAACTGAATGTTTTAACATATTATTATAATTGAAATGGGAGCTAATTTGCTGAGAGTAGACATAAGTCTTGACCATGAAACCTGATTTGGATAATGCCAACGTAGGAATTTTATGAGCACCCTCTTTCAGCGTGCTCTTTTTTATGGAGGAAAAGAATATGAACTACATTAAGAAATTAAGAGAAGTAAAACCATTAGTACACAACATCACTAACTATGTAACAGTGAATGATGTAGCCAATGCGATTCTTGCAATTGGTGGCAGTCCTATTATGTCAGATGAGATCACAGAAGTGGCACAGATGACTTCTATCAGTAATGCATTAAATATTAATATTGGGACTCTCAATCAGGTGAAAATTGCTTCTATGTTTGAAGCAGGTAAGGCATCTAATGCGTGTAAACATATTACTGTATTAGATCCAGTAGGTGCAGGTGCGACTGATTTACGTACTAATACATGTAAGGATCTACTCGCTCAGATTCATTTTGATGCCATCAAAGGGAATGTTTCAGAAATCAAGACTTTAATGGCTGGTACAGGTCATACTAAAGGTGTTGATGCATCTGCAGAAGATCAGAAGAACTCACAGGATCTTATTGACGATATCAAAGCATTCGCAAAAGAACTCAATACTATTATTATTGTGACTGGTCCTATAGATTATGTCACTGACGGTAATAAGTGCTATATGATCAATAATGGATGTAAAGAAATGAGTGCTATTACTGGTACTGGATGTATGTTATCAGGTATCTTAGGCTGTTTCTTAACAGTAGAAAATAGTGTAGATAGTGCTGCGGCAGCTGTTATGTCCATGGGTATTGCGGGTGAAATTGGTGCATCTAAATTAAAAGAAGGTGAAGGTAATGCAACACTTCGTACTTATTTAATTGATGCATTATTCAATATGACTGATGAAGAACTAGAAAAGAGTGGTAAATATGAAGTTCAATAATGACATGTTGAGACTCTATGCTGTGACAGATCGTCATTGGACAGGAGAACAGACTCTATATGAGCAGGTAAGAGATGTTTTAATGGGTGGTGCAACTTGTCTTCAGCTAAGAGAAAAAGACCTAGATGAAGCCTCTTTCTATGAAGAAGCAAAGAATATTAAAGAACTATGTCGTTTATTTGATGTACCATTTATTATTAATGATAATGTTATGCTTGCTAAGGAAATAGATGCAGATGGTGTTCATGTGGGTCAGGATGATATGGCATGCGTGAAGGCAAGAGAAATACTTGGACCAGATAAGATCATTGGTGTAAGTGCACATACTATAGAAGAAGCAAGAATTGCGAAAGAACAAGGTGCAGACTATTTAGGTATAGGGGCTATTTTCCCTACATCTTCTAAAGATGATGCGGAAGTATTAGGTATCAAGCGTTTAAAAGAAATGACGGATACAGTGGATCTTCCAATGGTAGCCATTGGTGGAATCAGTTATGATAACTGCTTATTACTTAAAGATACAGGTATTGATGGTATTGCGGTTATTAGTGCTTTATTTGGTCAGAAGAATATTAAACAGGCTACTATTGATTTAAAGAAGCGTGTGGATGCACTTTATGAAACAATGCATACATGTTTAACTATTGCCGGTAGTGACTCGAGTGGTGGTGCAGGAATACAAGCAGATTTAAAGACAATGCTTGCTAATAAAGTATTTGGTATGAGCGCTATTACAGCCCTCACAGCCCAGAATACAACGGGTGTGACAGATATTATGGATGTTACTCCAGAGTTCTTAGAAAGCCAGATTCGTGCTGTATTTGATGATATCTATCCAGAAGCTGTTAAGATTGGTATGGTGTCTTCTAAAGCACTTATTCATACTATTGTAGAAATGTTGAAACATTATGATGCGAAGCATATTGTGGTAGATCCAGTCATGGTTGCGACAAGTGGCGCAAAGCTTATTAGTGATGAAGCTATCTCTACATTAAAGGAAGAATTACTTTCTATTGCTGAAGTCATTACTCCTAATATTCCAGAAACAGAAGTACTCACTGATATGGAAGTTAAGACTGTAGAAGATATGGAAATAGCAGCTAAGAAGATTTATGACACATATCATTGTGCTGTATTAGTCAAAGGTGGACATCAATTAAATGATGCCAATGACTACCTATACAATGGTGAAAAGGGTACTTGGTTTAAAGGACATAGAATAGACAACAGTAATACACATGGTACAGGATGTACTTTATCAAGTGCGATTGCATCCAACTTGGCTAAAGGCTATACACTAGAAGAATCAGTTAGACATGCTAAAGCATATCTTTCTGGTGCAATAGGTGCTATGTTAGATTTAGGTCAGGGAAGTGGTCCTATGGATCATGGCCATAATATCTAAAAGTACACAATAATTCCATAACTGCCTGGTATAATCTCTGTTAAGAGGTTAAGGGCATGAAAGAATTCAAAGCGTGGTTTATACTCATATTATTTATTTTGCTTCTTCGAGTTATATATCTATTACTTGAAGGTGGGCATATCTTATGAATATCCTCTAGATATATCATCTGGAGGATTTTTTTATTTAACTCAAAAACTTGCATATTAACATTCGCAAAGTTAAAATGAAATAAATTAAGTTAAAAGGAACCTATACAATGATTGATAATATATTTGGCCTATCTATAAGATATGAACCTTGGGATAAGAAAAGCATATTACCTCTCTATATTGTGAGTAATTATCAATTCTATACAGCTTATATAGAAAATATACGTTGTATTGTGATTATACCGATAGAAGAACTGCCAACACTTCCATCATTCAAAAAACAAATACAAAAAATTCGAGTAATTGATGATGTTCCTGTCGTATTATATAGTAAGACAATATCATTTTATAGAAGAAAGAGTCTTCTTGAGAATCACATTCCTTTCATAACAGATAAACAAACTTTTCTTCCTTTTATTGGTACATTACTTGTAAATGAAAAGGAACCAAAAAAGATTAAAGACAAGTTTGTCTATTCAACACAGTTATTATTTCTTGCTTATATGTATAATCATGAGAAGAAGGTATATGTATCAGATCTGTCAAAGAGCCTTCCATTTTCCGCAATGACCCTGTCTAGGGCAGTTAAACAATTAGAAATGACAGATTTATTTTTAGTATATAAGGATGGTGTGAATAAGGTAATAGAATCGAAATATTCTCATAAAGAATTGTTTGAGCATATTCAACACTATCTCTTAACACCAGTACGTCAAGTAGGATATATGAATCAGTTTTTGGTTACAGATTATATGGTTCTTGCAGGAGAGACCGCATTATCAGAAATGAGTATGTTGAATCCAAGCCGTTTTAGAACATATGCAGTATATGAAAAGGACTTTGATAAGACGCAGCTTATTGATGAATTGATAGACCCAGAAGTACAGGTAAAAGTAGAAATATGGGCCTATGATCCTCAATTATTTACTCATACAAATATCGCAGATAGTCTTTCTATAGTATTGTCTTTGAAAGAAAATAAAGATGAAAGAATTGAAGAAGTCTTAGAAGACATACTAGAAAAGGAACTGACAGATTAATGGTCAATGGAATTGCTAAGTTTAAAGAATACTTTAAAGGGTTCGAGAATCAATATGTTATTATTGGTGGCACGGCCTGTGATGTTATAATGGAAAATGAAGAACTCCCATTTCGAGCAACTAAGGATATAGATATTGTATTAATTGTGGAGTCTATAACAGTTGAATTTGGCAGGAAATTTTGGGAGTATATTAAAGAAGCTAAGTATTCACATTTGAATAAAAGTACAGGTAAGGCACAGTTTTATAGATTTAGTTGTCCTAAGAGTAAACAATACCCATATATGATAGAGATATTTTCAAGAAATCCAGATTATATGATTTTAGATGATGATTCTATTATTACACCCTTACCAATTGATGAAGAGGTATCAAGTTTATCTGCTATTCTTTTGAATAAAGATTATTATGACTTATTAAAAGGTGGACAGTTAATTATTGATGGCGTACCAGTTCTCAGCCCTCTATGTTTAATTGCATTTAAAGCTAAAGCGTGGTTAGATTTGACAGAACGAAAGTTATGTGGTGAACATATTGATAGTAAGAATATTAAGAAACACAAGAATGATGTATTTCGATTGGCTCAATTGGTCTCGCCTAATACAAGAATGATACTTAGCGATGAAATCAAGAAAGATATGGAGACGTTTTTATCAGTGATGGTAGATGAAAATGTGGATTTAAAAGCTATTGGTGTACAAGCAACAAATAAGGATGAATTAATTTCTCTTTTACATCAGTGGTATGGTTTAAGAAAATAAGTGTAAAAAACCCCTATAGAAGAATCACACCTTCTATAGGGGTTTATATTATTTATTAAGTTTTTTCTGGTATTCTTTTAAGTCTTCTATGACGTTCTCTATTGTATCATATACCCAGCCAATCATTTCATCAGGAATATGCTGACTATAAAGTCCAGATAAATCCCTATGGAACTGGTTATGAACCTCTAATGCCTGATATCCTTTATCAGTAATACGTAGATATGTGACACGATGATCCGCAGAAGAACGTTCTCTTGTAAGAAAACCTTTATTCACAATAGTCTTTACATTAGTAGTTAATGTTCCTACAGTTACCTTCAATGTCTTTGCAACATTTGTCATAGTAGGAAACTGCTGCTTACTTACAGCCTCTATAATATGCATTTCATTCATTGATAACTCAGGAAAAGGACTATGTTTAATATAATCTTCCTGCACTTTAATGGCGAGTTTAAAAACTGTATTAATAGAATCCATTAAATTATTCTTTTTCGCGTCCATAATTCCACTCCTTGACTCTATTCTACAATTTTATCACATATTTGAGAAGACTAATTATATACGACCTAATGATAATTCATTCAAGAGAATCGTATGTTTTTTCTTGTTTTCATCCTCTATCACAAGATGACAATTCTCATCTAGATATAAGAATTTCACTAAACCATACTCTTTATAGGGAATTGTCTTACCTCTTAAATAAGAATGACGATTCATGCCATCTAATAAAGATGCAAAAGGCATATGAAGCATATTCTTAAATGTATCAATAATATTCAACATCAGCTTTTCTTTATCTATAGGATGATTTATCACATCAGATAGAGAATAGTAAGAACCCTTACTAATATTTAACCCTATCCCAATAATAATACCCTGTAAAGTACTCTCATAAATTGTCTCTACAAGAATACCTGCAATCTTTTGATTATTTATATATATATCATTTGGCCACTTAATGAATGCATTGATCTGTTTCATTCTTAGAACTGTCACAATCGCATAAGCCATAATGGCAGACACTTTTAAAGGATCCACGTTCTGTTTCATATAATAACTAAAGAGAAGCTGTTCATTTTTTTCTGCCTCCCAGATATGATTAGAACGTCCTCGACCATGAGTTTGATAATGTGCACGGACAATTGTATCATCATCTAATTCCTGATAATGATCATGAATATACGTATTAGTAGAATCAATTTCTTCAAATTCTATATATTTCATTAGTCACCAATCGCAAAAGTGAGTTCAGCCTGTACAACAGTTTTACCATTGACTGTTGCTTTTGCTTCACCAATACCGATCTTACCTCTCATTCTTGTGAGTGTGCATTCTAATTCCATCACATCTCCAGGAATGACCTGACCTTTAAACTTACATTTATTGATTCCTGCAAAGAAGACAATCTTACCCTGATGTTCTTTCTGACTTAATATCGCAATACATCCAGTCTGTGCTAAAGCTTCTACAATCAATACACCTGGCATTACATGATGCTCAGGGAAATGCCCCATAAACTGCATTTCATTCACACTGACACACTTAATGCCTTTCGCATATTCTCCTGGCTTATAATCAGTAATACGATCTACAAGCGCAAATGGATAACGATGAGGATTAATTTTCGCAATTTCATTACTATTTAGTTCCATTGTCATACTCCTTGAATATAATACTTGCATTATGTCCACCAAAACCTAATGAATTACTCATCACATAATGAAGATCTTTCTTAACACCAACGTTTGGTACTACATTTAAATCACATTCTTCATCCTTTGCCTGATAATTTAAAGTAGGAGGAATAAAGTCATGCTTTAAGGCTAATACTGATAGTACTGCTTCAATACCTCCTGCAGCCCCTAAACAATGTCCTGTATGACCTTTAGTAGAACTTACTGCAAGCTTGTATACATGTTCCTTAAATACTGATTTAATCGCTTCAGTTTCACATAAATCATTTAAATGAGTAGAAGTACCATGCGCATTAATATAATCAATCACATCATAACTGATACCTGCATCATCTAATGCATTCTGCATTGCATAGGCACCACCTTCACCATTAGGAAGTGGGGCAGTAATATGATGGGCATCACAACTTACACCATAACCAGTCATTTCACCATAAATATGTGCGCCTCTCTTTAAGGCATGTTCTAATTCTTCAAGAATAAGAATACCTGCTCCTTCACCCATGACAAATCCATTTCTTTCTTTATCAAAAGGAATAGAAGCACGTTTAGGATCAGTGGCATCACTTAAAGCCTTCATAGAAGTAAATCCACCAATACCTAAAGGAGTTACTGAAGCTTCACATCCACCAGCAATCATGACATCCTGATATCCATCACGAATATTTCTAAAAGCATCACCAATCGCATTTGTACCCCCTGCACAGGCAGTCACTGGGCAGGTACATAACCCTTGTGCATGATAAGCAATCGCAATATGACCCGCTGCTAAGTTAGAAATAGTCATAGGAATAAAGAAAGGAGATACTCTATCAAAACCTCTCTTTTCTGCTGTCTGATAGTTCTTTTCAATAGAACCTAAACCACCAATACCACTTGATACAATCACTCCAAAACGATGAGAATCAATGTTGTTGATATCAAGACCACTATCAGTCACCGCTTCTTTAGCTGCAATCATACCCATCTGAATAAAGCGGTCCATCTTTTTCGCTTCTTTCTTATCAATATACTTTGTAACATCAAAGTCTTTGACTTCACCAGCAAGAGTGACCTTCATATCTTTTGTATCAAATAAAGAAATAGGCGCAATACCGCACTTACCTTCTTCAATAGACTTCCATGTTTCTTCCACATTATGTCCAATAGGATTTATTGTTCCTATACCTGTAACTACTACTCTACGTTTTGTCATAAGCTCCTCCTTACATAGCCATTCCACCGTCTACATGAATGGTCTGTCCTGTAATATACTTTGCATCATCACTTGCTAGGAATGCGATTGTCTTTGCAACATCTTCTACATGTCCAAGTGTTCCTAAAGGAATAGATGCCTTTAAACCAACTTTAATTTCATCGCTTAATACTTCTGTCATATCAGTTTCAATAAATCCAGGAGCTACTGCATTCACAGTGACACCTCTAGGACCTAATTCTCTTGCTAGAGACATTGTCATACCAATGACACCTGCTTTACTTGCTGCATAGTTAACCTGTCCGGCATTACCAATCACACCTACGACAGAAGATAAAGAAATAATATGACCAGACTTCTGTTTCATCATTAAGCGACTTGCCTGCTTCATACATAAATAAGTTCCCTTAAGATTTGTATTAATAACGGCATCAAAGTCTTCAGTTTTCATTCTTAAAATTAACTGGTCTCTTGTAATACCTGCATTATTCACAAGAATATCAAGATGTCCAAAGTACTTCTTGATACTCTTGAAGATCTTTTCTACATCCTCTTCATGAGAAATATCACCTTCAACACATAATACATCTCTACCAAGATCTTTAAGTTCTTTCACTAATTCTTCAGCTAATACTTTATTCTTTTCACTTGCACGATAATTTAACGCAATATCTGCACCTTGAGTTGCAAGTTCCATCACTGTCGCACGTCCAATACCTTTTAACCCTCCAGTGACAAGGGCTACCTTATTACTTAGTTTCATTTAATGCCTCCACACACTTCTGTAAAGAAGCCATATCTTCTACCTGATATGTCTTGATTTTTTTATCAATCTTACGGACAAAACCACTTAATACCTTACCAGGACCAATTTCTATCATTGTATCCACACCATTATTGATCATAGTACGAATACTATCTTCAAAATATACAGGACTCATGACTTGTTTCTCTAACATATCCTGTACACTGCAATTTTCTAATTCCTTACCAGTACAATTGAAAATCACTGGGACATTCATTTCATGGAATTTAACATTTTTAAATACTTCATGAAGTCTTGTACTTGCATCTTTTAATAACTTTGTATGGAAAGGACCGCTTGTATTTAAAGGTACAGCTCTTCTTGCACCATGATCTAATGCCTTCTGACCTGCTTCTTCTACTGCTTTCTTTTCTCCTGCAATAACTAACTGTCCAGGACAGTTATAGTTCGCAATAGAAACATACCCATCACAGCCAACACATATATTAAGTAATGGCTCACGTTCAAGTCCAAGAATAGCCATCATTGCACTCTCAACACCTTCAGCGGCCTTTTCCATTGCGAGCCCTCTTTCTCTTACAACCTGGATTGCTGTTTCAGGATTAAATACACCTGCTGCACTTAAAGCACTGTATTCACCTAAAGATAAACCACATACATAATCAGGTGTAATCCTATTCTTCTTTAAAAGAAGAGTAGCCATATTGGCAACTGCTACCATCGCAGGCTGAGTAAAACGAGTTGTACTAATAGTCTTTTCATCACTATTAAACATGATATCCTTTAAATTAAAATCTAATTTTACATTATCTAATAGGTTCTTACAGTCTTCATCATTTTCATAAAAAGACTGTCCCATACCTACATATTGTGTTCCTTGTCCTGCATAGATAAAACCGAGTTTCATACAATATCCTCCATTAATTCATCAATCAGATCACTTACATGTACAAGCTTGTCAATGCGATATCCGTTTGTGCCAGTAAATACAAGACCATTCTCACAATCACCATTCACCGCATTAATTAAAGCCTGAGTAATACAATAAGGAATAGACTTCATATCACAGCTCGCAATACATCTAAAACATCTCTTAATAGGATGTGTCTTTTCCATAAAAGGTGTCATAAAAGCACGTCCTGGCATACCAACAGGAGACTGTACAATTTTGATATCTTCCTTCTTACCGTTAATAAAATAATTCTTATACTCCATTGAAGCATCACATTCATAAGTACCAATAAAACGTGTACCCATCTGAACACCATCCGCACCAGCTTCTAACATCTCTTTAATATCTTCATTAGTATAGATGCCACCTGCGACAAACACAGGAATCGCATGATTAAATAACTCTTCAAAGCCTTTCACAACTTCCTTAACATCTTTTAGAATATCCTTTAGAGAAGCACATGTATTCTCTAATAGTTCTTCTTTCTTAAATCCAAGATGTCCACCTGCTTTATATCCTTCAATCACAATAAAGTCAGCTGTACGATTATACTGACGTTTCCACTTGTTTAATATCAAACGTGCTGCCTTACCAGAAGATACAATAGGTGCAATGGCTGTTTTTTCATCCACGTATTCAGGAAGCTTTAATGGTAAACCAGCTCCAGAAATAATCGCATCTACGCCACTTTTTACAGCTTGTCTCACATGCTGTTCATAATCACTTAAGGCAACCATGACATTGACTGCAACCATACCGTTATTATTTGAAATCTCTTTAGCACGTTTGATTTCTTCATCAATCGCTTCTAGATTTGCTTTCTTTGTATCTTTAAGAAAAGAAGGCTTCTTAAAACCAATCTGAGCTGTAGAAATAACACCCATAGCTCCTTTTTTAGCCACATTTCCAGCTAAAGAACTTAAGGAAACACCAACACCCATTCCTCCCTGAATTAGAGGGAGAGATAAAGAATGTGATCCTATTTTCATAGATGAACCTCCATCACACGTTTCTTTTCTTCTTCATATTCTTTAAATAAACCTTCAATGATGTCTTTAAGACTTCTTTCTTCATGCACCATGCCAGCTACCTGACCACTCATTAAAGAACCGGTTTCTACATCACCTTCAAATACAGCACGTTTTAAAGAACCTAATGTATACTTTTCTAGTTCCATCATTTCGGTTCCTTCTTTTTCCTTCTTAATATAAGTACGTGCCATCTTATTCTTTAAGATACGTACAGGAGTTCCAGCAATACGTCCAGTTACTGTTGTATCAGTATCTTTTGCCTTAATAATCGCATTCTTATAGTTCTGGTGAATAGGACATTCTGTACTTGCAAGAAGAATAGTACCAACCTGTACACCATCAGCACCAAGTGCAACTGCTGCAAGAAGCTGTTTACCACTCGCAACCCCGCCTGCAACAATCACAGGAATATTCACTGCAGCCTTGACCTGTGGTGCTAAAGCCATAGTAGTCAATTCTCCCACATGACCACCAGATTCAGTTCCTTCTGCAATAACGGCATCCACACCTGCTTTTTCCATACGTTTCGCAAGGGCAACACTAGGGACTACAGGCATCACAATAATACCTGCTTCTTTCCATTTCTTAATATAAATACCTGGATTACCAGCACCTGTTGTAACAACAGGAACCTTTTCTTCCACCACAATATCAGCCATTTCTCCTGCTTGAGGATGTAATAACATCAAATTAACACCAAAAGGTTTATCAGTAAGTTTCTTTGCCTCACGGATATTTTCTCTTAACATCTCAGGAGACATACCACCTCCTGCAATAAGTCCTAAACCACCTGCATTAGACACAGCTGCCGCAAAAGCGCCTGTCGCAATATTAGCCATACCACCCTGAATAAGAGGGTATTTAATCTTTAATGTTTCATTTAACCACATAGTCTTCTCCTTACCACTCTATCAGATTGGCACCATAAGTCAGTCCTGCACCAAAACCAACACAGAGTATCTTCATACCTCTTTTTAATAACTTCTTTTCATTCATCTCTCCAAGTACAAGAGGAATACTTGCAGCAGATGTATTACCATATTCATCGACATTCAGATAAAACTTATCTGATGTTACTTTCATTTTCTTATAGACATGACGAATAATTCTTTCATTCGCCTGATGCACCACAAAGTAATCAATATCATCTTTAGTAAGTGATGCTTTCTCTAATACTTTCTCTATACACATAGGAAGAACTCTTGTCGCAAACTTAAATACTTCTTTACCTTCCATATGTAAATAATCATTCTTTAAACCATAAAGCACTTCTTCATTGCCTTCTGATCCTTGATAATCACAAAATAATTTCTTTTCTTTCTCTATGACAACAGCACCAGCCCCATCACCAAACAAGATGCATGTTGTACGATCTTTCCAATCAATGAGATTTGAAAGCTGTTCAGCACCAATAATTAAGGCATAACGCTTATCACTTGTATAAAGTAATGAACGTGCCACTGATAATGCATAGACAAACCCACTGCATGCCCCGTTTAAATCAAACGCAAATACATCATTATTTAAACCTAAACGTTCCTGTAAGAGACAGGCAATAGAAGGGGTATTATAGGGAGAAGACATTGTTGCCACAATAATGATTCCAATATCTTCTTTGTTGATGTTGTTTAATGCCTTTAAAGATGCCTTATAAGCCATATCTATAAGTGTTTCATCTTTACATATATGACGTTTCTTGATACCAGTGCGGGGATAAATCCATTCATCACTCGTATCAACTATCTTTGATAGATCATCATTAGTCAGTACATTCTCAGGTACATAATATCCTGTATCGATGACAGAAATACCTTTATCCATTCTTCCATTCTCCAATCTTACGATATCTGTTATATCTCTTACGTATTAAAGTATTTACATCCATTGGGACTAGAATATCTAACTGTTCTCTAATCACCTTACGTATATTTTTATAGACAGCGACAGGATTTGTAGTCATACCACCTAGAGGTTCCTTGATGATTTCATCAATAATCCCATAATGATATAAATCTTCTGCTGTCATCTTCATCACTTCACATGCTTCTTCAATACGTTCTCCCTTCACATCTTTCCAAAGAATAGATGCAAAACCTTCAGGAGATAAAACAGAATAAACCGCATTTTCTAACATGGCTAAGTGATCACCAATACTTAGGGCTAAAGCACCACCGCTTCCCCCTTCACCAGTAATAATCACAATAATAGGGACCTTTAAATCACTCATCATCATCAGACTCTGACCAATTGCTTCACCAATACCATTCTCTTCAGAACTAATACCAGGATAAGCACCTGGTGTATCAATAAAAGTAATAATAGGACGATGGAACTTCTCTGCCTGTTTCATTAAACGCATCCCTTTACGATACCCTTCAGGACTTGCCATGCCAAACTGACACTTTAAATTTTCATCAATACTTCTTCCTTTTTGATGTCCAATAATTGTGACTGGCATGTTATTAAACATTCCAATACCACCGACAATGGCCTGATCATCCTTGAAATAACGATCGCCACGCATTTCTACAAACTCATCAAACACATGATCAATAAACTCATGTATATGAGAACGTTCAGGTTTTCTCGCAAGATAAACACGATCATATGCACAAAGATGTGAATATGTCTCTTTCTTATAATCATTGATTGTTTCTTCAATCTTACTGGAATCTATTTCTCTATCATTCTTAATGACTGCAAGCTTCTTTTCTAGCTCTGCAATCTTTTCTTCCTTTTCCTTTAAAGACATAATTCCTCCTTATGCATGCATACGTAATAATAAAGCCAATGTGTCACGCATCTTCTCACGTTTCACAATCATATCTACAAAGCCATGATCTTCTAAGAATTCAGCACGCTGGAATCCAACAGGTAGCTTTGTCTTCATAGTACTTTCAATAACTCTAGGTCCTGCAAAACCGACTAAAGCTTCTGGTTCTGCAATATTAATATCACCAAGCATTGCGAATGATGCAGTAACACCACCTGTTGTAGGGTGCGTTAAATAAGAAATATAAAGAAGTCCAGCATCTAAATGACGTTTTAATGCAGCACATGTTTTACCCATCTGCATTAAAGAGAAGATGCCTTCCTGCATTCTTGCACCACCACTTGATGTAAAAACAATCAAAGGTAATTTCTTTCTTGTTGCCATTTCAATTGCACGTGTAATCTTTTCGCCAGCCACACTACCCATAGAAGCCATCATAAAACGGTGATCCATCACAACGACAATCGTACGCATATGATCAATACGACCACCCGCGACAACAACGCCATCATGTAATCCTGTCTTATATTCATACTTCTCAAGTTTTTCTTCATAACCAGGGAATCCTAATGGATTTCCTGATTTCATAGAAGTGTAGTATTCCTTATATTTGCCATGATCAAATAACGCATCTAGACGTGCATAAGCATCAATGAAGAGATGATGACCACACTGTGGACATACCTGTAAATGATTCTTTAAATCAAGTGTACGAATTGTACTATTACAATTAGGACATGCCTGATATAATCCATCAGGCACTTCCTGTTTCTTGACTTTGTTGTCTTTATTTAAATAACGACGAAAGTCCTGTAACTGTTGTTTTCTTTTCTTCCAGATACTATCCATTTTCACTCACCATCTCATCTAAATGTGTTTCAATAAAGCTTGTATTAAAATGTCCTTTAATATAATCAGGCTGATGTAGGATGTAGAACTGTAATGTCTGGTTAGTTGTAATACCTTCAATTACAAGCTCACTTAAAGCGCGTCTCATACGCTTAATTGCTTCTAATCGAGTAGGGGCGTGGACAATCACTTTTGCGACCATTGAATCATATTGAGTAGGGAGCGTATAACCTGTATATAACATCGTATCCACTCTAACACCTGGGCCTCCAGGTAAATGCATGAAGTTCACCTGACCAGGACATGGTCTAAAGTTATGGAAGGGATCTTCCGCATTAATACGACATTCAATAGAATGACCCTGTAAAGTAATATCTTCCTGTTTAAAGCTTAAAGGTAAACCTGATGCAATACGGATCTGCTGCTTAATGAGATCAATACCAGTGACCATTTCAGTAATAGGGTGTTCTACCTGAATACGCGTATTCATCTCAATAAAGTAATAGTTGTTGTGTTCATCTAAAACAAACTCAACAGTTCCAGCATTGGTATAACCAGCACCCTGTGCAGCTTTGACTGCAGATTCACCCATTTGCAAACGTAAAGATGCATCAAGTACCTTACATGGTGCTTCTTCTATCATCTTCTGATTACGTCTTTGAATAGAACAGTCTCTCTCACCTAAATGAATCACATTGCCATGCTCATCCGCTAAAATCTGGAACTCAATATGCTTAGGATTCAATACAAGTTTCTCTACATACATATCATCATCCCCAAAGCATGCTTTGGCTTCTGCCTTGGCAGTCATAAAGGCATTCTCTAGTTCATCTTCACTAAAGGCCTTACGCATACCACGTCCTCCACCACCAGCACTTGCTTTAATAAGCACAGGATAACTAATCTTATTGACAATTTCTTTTAATTCTTCATATGTATTGACTGAACCATTAGATCCTGGGACGACAGGAACACCTGCTTCAATCATCATTTCTCTTGCCTTAGACTTATTACCTAACGCATCAATAACATCACCCTTAGGACCAATAAACTTCAGTCCACAGGTTTCTACAAGTCTTGCAAAATCACTATTTTCAGATAAAAAACCAAAACCTGGATGAATCGCCTGACATCCTGTCTCAACAGCTGCAGTAATAATTGATTCCTTATTTAAATAACTATCAGCACTCTTAGGACCACCGACACATACTGCTTCATCCGCTAACTGTACATGTAATGCATTCTGATCAGCCGTAGAATAAATGGCTACCGTTAAAATATCCATCTCTTTACATGCACGAATAATACGAACAGCGATTTCTCCACGATTCGCAATTAAAATCTTCTTAAACATACTATTCCTCAATGATCATTAAAGTCTGATCAAAGCTGACTAAATCTTCATCCTTCACTAATAGAGAACGGACAGTACCATCTACAGGTGCTTTGATTTCATTCATGACCTTCATGGCTTCAATAATACATAATGTCTGTCCCTTAGTGACTTTTGACCCTTCCTTGACAAAAGGCTGATCATCTGGGGAAGGTGAAGAATAATAAACTCCTACAAGAGGGGCTTTTACTTCAGTACCACTAATAACTGGTTTTTCTTCCTTTACTTCTTGTACAACAACAGGCGCACTTTCACTAGATACAGTGACAGGTGCAGTTACCTGCACCTGTTGACTCTTTTCAAGTTCAAGTTTCACGCCTTCCATTTCAATTTTCATCTTATCGATATCAGCTTGTTCAAAAGCTTCCATCAACTCTCTGACTAAATCCATAGAAAACCTTCTTTCTTTGAAATTCAAACTATTTATTTAAAAAATTAAGCATTTGCTTCTAAGTAATCAACAATGTCCTTTACAGTAGCCATTTTGTTAGCTTCTTCATCAGGAATCTGTACATCGAATTCATCTTCTACAGCCATAATTAATTCAACGGCATCTAATGAATCTGCATCAAGATCATCCTTTAAAGATGCTTCTAATGTCACCTGTTCTTCATCACAGCTAAGTGAATCTACAATAATATCTTTTACCTTATCAAATGTTGTCATGTTTATATCCTCCTTATGACAATACTGTCTTTTTTAATACAATCTTTTCTAATTTAAATGCGATCATGCAGCTGACTGCAATCTTTAGTGCATCACCAAGTAAGAATGGTAATACACAAGTCATTAATGTACTTAGAAGTGCTGCTTTCATTGTATACATGAAGTAAATACTTCCAAGTCCATAAGTAATAGCTGTTCCAATAATCATGGCAAGAATATGTCCCTTAACTGAACGGTTATGAGTAATAATAGTACTCATAACTAATGCCATAATAGGAAAACTGAATAAGAAGCCTCCTGCCGGACCTATAAGAGCACCCATACCACTATTGAAATTACTAAATACTGGAAGACCAATAGCTCCCATAATCAAATAACAAAGCACTGTATAGAATGCATGGTTTGGTGTCATAAGACACGCAATGAGATAGATGGCCAGGGTTTGCAATGTGATAGGAACAGCTGTAGGCAATGCCACAGAAATCTGTGATAAACAGATCAGTACTCCTAACATTAATGCGTCTCTGACTAGATTTGAAACATTAGATTTCATATCATTCTCCTTTTCACTACTTGGAATATCAAGCTATTCCTTGACTTGCATTATAGACCTTTGATTTTAAAAATCAAATAAATTAGCAATAAATATGACAAAAGCGCCATAATTGTACAACAAATATACTAGTTTGAAATTAAAACTAATAGAACAAGCACTTACATTTAAGTCAAATATGTTGATAAATGGCATAAAAAAGAGAATAATAGAGATAAGAAGGTAGAGTCAAAAGTTTATGAAAAACTTGATGAATGACAGATTTCAGGGCTCGATGAACGATGCGATATCATTCA
>NZ_JBEHVX010000025.1:0-26666 GCF_040227455.1 Catenibacterium sp. RTP21428st1_D7_RTP21428_210409
TAACTAAACTATAATATTCAATTATTCTATTTTTTCTAAATTATTCAAACTTGTTTTTAAGTTTGTCTTTTTTTATACGTTTTGATTGATTTTTGTTTCACACTTCATCCTCCTGTCTTATTTATCATACTAAAAAAAGTTCCAAAAAGGAACTCTTACATGAAACTACTAAAATCATGATTAATGATTTCTTTACAAGAGAAGATTCCATCTTCATACGTACATATAAAGATAGCACAGTTCTTAATACCCTTCTTATAGTGAGCTACATTATATTCTTCAAAGTTTTTAATAAAGTTGGCACAAGCAGCTCCATGAGATACAACAAGGACATTATCACCTTTTGTATTTTCCATGATTTCTGTAATTGTCTTTACAACTCTTTTCTGTACTTCATCCTGTGATTCTCCACCATAAGTTTTAAAGTAATCTAAATAAGGAAATGGTGGATTAAGACATTCATCTTTTCCTTCAAAGACACCAAAGTTCATTTCTTTTAATCCCTTTAAACGTGTATAAGGCATATTATGATGTGTCACTATTTCAAGTGTATCACTTGCTCTTTCACTTGTGCTGCAATAAGCATCATCAATCTGAATATGATTGTCATCAAACCATTTTGCAGCCACTTCTGCCTGCTTAATTCCAATTTCTGTAAGAGGTGCATCACACCATCCCTGAATCTTATGCTGTAAATTAAATAAAGTCTGTCCATGACGCATTAAATAAAGTGTTTTCATTGTAATTACTCCTTTATATTTGTACAATAAAATTATAAAACATGGGAGTTACTACCGTGCAAGTAAAAAAGGAGTATTTTTTATGTATACAATGAAAGAAGTTTGTCAGATTGTTGGATGGAGCTATGAAACGTTAAAATATTATTGTAAAGAAGGGTTAATCCCTAACGTAAAGAGAGATAAGAATAACTATCGTGTCTTTGATGAGAATAATATTGAATGGATCAAAGGCTTACAATGTTTAAAGAAATGTGGTATGAGTTTAAAGGATATGCGCATGTATCTTGATTATTGTATGCAGGGTCCTGCTTCTATTCCTGAACGTGTAGATATGCTTAATGAAACAAAAGAAGATCTAGAAAGAAGACTATCAGAAATACAAGAATCTTTAGACTATATTGAACAGAAAAAAGAACTCTATAGAGATATGCAGGAAGGTAAGAAGCCTTATGTAAGTTATGTATATCATGTAGAGAATTAGGTGATACTATGATAGGTAGAGTAGATTTTAATATGATTATAGATTTGAATCATTTATTGAAGAAAGAAGGGTATGATTATTCTGTTCATTCTATTGGTGGATGTGCAAGTTGTGGTCTTAATTTGAGATGTGAGGGAGAAGAAAGTGATTTAGAAGATGTGATGAAGGTTATAAATGACTTTCTTAAGAAGAAGTGGTTAAAGGCTGTCCCTAGTTTAGAAGATCCCTATACTCTTGGTATCATCTCTACATTTCATAAGGAGGTCAAGTGATGTTTCAGTTAAACTATCAAAGTCATAAATCTCTCTATGAACAGATTGTAGATAATATTAAAGAACAGATTATGACAGGTGTATTAAAAGAAAATACCCAATTACCAACAGTAAGAGAACTCTCTCAACTATTAACTATTAATCCTCATATAGTTCAAAAAGCATTTCAGACATTGGACCAGGAAGGCTATATCTATACAATTGCGAATAAAGGTACTTTTGTATCATCAAGAAAACATGTAAAGATAGATGAACAGAAAGTCGATGATATGATTCAGGTGATTGTAGAAGGTTATAAAGAATTAATCCACATGGGTATGACTCAAGATGAAATACATAATAAGATTTTAGAATATATGAAAGGGAACCCTCATGATTAAAGTAAAAGATTTATATAAAGTGATTGATGGAGAGGTTGTCCTTGATCATCTCAATATGCAGGTAGAAGAAGGGTCTATCTATGGTTTGATGGGTCCTAATGGAGCAGGTAAAACAACACTCATTAGACATCTGGTGGGTGTTTTAAAACAGGATGCTGGAAAGATCTTTATAGAATCACAGCCTGTTTATGAAAATATAGAAATAAAAAGAAAGATAGGCTATATATCTGATGAGATGTATTTCATAGAAACAAGCTTAGAAAGAAATGCGAAAGTCTATAAAGACCTCTATCCATCATGGAATCAAGAAAGATTTGAAGAACTCTACAAAACATTTAAATTAAATCCTACAAAGAAGATACAGATATTCTCTAAAGGAATGAGAAAACAAGCATCATTTTGTTTAATTATGTCTACAATGCCTAAATATCTTATTTTAGATGAACCTATAGATGGATTAGATCCAATCGCAAGAAAATTAGTCTGGAAATATATTATTGATGATGTTGCCCAAAGGGATCTAACAGTTCTTATTTCTTCTCACAACTTAAAAGAATTAGAAGGGATAGTGGATCATGTAGGTATATTGTATAAAGGTAAGATTATGAAGGAATTTGATTTAGAATATATTCAAACGCATATTCATAAAATACAGGTTTCATTTGGAGATAAAGAAGTTCATTTAGATGATTTAAATATTGCGTATCAGGAGGAAAGAGGTTCAGTAAAAATATTGATTATTGAAGACTCTCTTTCTAATATTAGAAAGGTTATAGGAGATCAATCTCCTCTTATCTTTGATATACTTCCTTTAAGTCTGGAAGAACTCTTTATATATGAAGTAGGAGGAGAAGATGATGATATCCAAAAACTCATATTTTAATAAAACCTTCTTTAAAAACCTTATGAAACGTTTCTGGATCATTGGTTTAGGGATGATGGTATCCTATGTTTTATTATATCTTTATCCTATCTACCAGGGTGCAAGTTCAGAGGGGTATCAATACTATGCAGCATATCTCAAGGGATCTTATTTTATAGGTAATCTTATTATCTCTGCTATTGCGATACTTACAAGTGTGGCTTTACTCTATTTCTATCATAACCGTACAGCCTCTACAATTATTCATTCTATGCCTATTAAAAGATCAGAACTCTATTGGACATCTTTTATTGCGGGAATGATTTTAATGTTTATACCTCTTATTCTTACAACAGGGATACTTATATTCTATGGTAAAACAATTCCTTTATATTATAGAGAACTTTCAATCAACCGTTGTCTGAGCTGGTTTTTGATTCAAAGTGCAATCATATTCTTTGCATATGGCATTACACAATTCTGTGGTATTATCACGGGTAATCTCTATACGCATTGTATATTAGGAGTATTTTTTAATAGTTTACCTTGGCTTAGTTCACAGTTTTTTACTATTCTTAAATCAGCCTTTACTTATGGTGTAGAAGAGCCTTCTGTCGCTTTTGAGAACTATTCTACTGCCTTCAATTATGTATTAAATCTAGAAAAATGGCTCACATTGCGTACTCTTGCTTATTTGATTATTTATATTGCGATAGGCATCAGTTTGGTCTTTATTGCCTACTTCATTTATAAACGTGTTAAATTAGAATACATCGGTTCTTCTGTGGTTTTTGACCGTTTAAAAGATATAGTTGTCATTATAGGGACTCTTGTACTCTCTTCATTTGTGACATTCTTATTTATATCCAATGAAACATCTATTCATACAATGCGTATCACTTTTGTGATTATAGGTATCATTGATTCATTTATAGGTTACTATATTTCAAGAATGATTGCAGATATGACACTTTATGTCTTTAATAAGAAGAACTTTAAGAAGTTTATCATCTATCTTGTGGTCTTCTCACTCATGTGCGTCTTCTTTGTATTTGATATCACAGATGAAGAAAATAAGATTCCAAAAACAGGTACTGTATCTTATGTGACATTCAGTTCTGATTATTCAGGTAATCAGGATGTTAGATTGAATGATTCTGATTCTATTGATATTATTCATGATATACATAAAGATATCTTAAAAGCACCACATAATTCTAATGATTCTTCTCATTATTTCAGCATTACTTATCATCTCGTAGATGGTAAAACACTCACACGTTCCTACAACATATCACAGGACTGCTTCGATAAATATGTGAAGGATGATATGAAGTCTCTTTATACAAATGTCTCTTATATGAACCAGATCTTTAGAAATATGCATTGGGTAGAAGTATCTGTTATGAACTATACAGATGATACAACAGAAGATACAGTCTATTTAAAAGAAGATGACTTTAGAGGTTTGAAATATGCCTTAAGAAAGGATTATGAAACTCTTTCGATGGATACTATTTCAGATGCAATTAATAATTATAATTATAGTATTGAAGTCATTAATGATGCAGATTATGTACTCACTTTCTATATTAATAAGGATTTTGAGAATACAGTGACATACTTTAAAAAGAGAGGTTATAAATTAGTGGCGAAAAACTCATAGGCTTGCCTATGGGATGAAAGCCACATAATTTTTACTTGAGTTAAGCATAAGGGTAAGTTTAATAAGAAAAAACGTGTTGGCAGGTCTATAAAGAATAGATGCCCTTCTGGGTTTCAGGCTGCTGTAGAAGAAAAATTCAAGACCACAGGTGGTACATATATAGAGGTGCCTAATGATTATAGAGCATCACAATATGACCATACAGCAGATGATTACATAAAGAAGAAATTATCTGACAGGATGTATCATTAGCAGATGGAACTCTAGTACAACGAGACTGGTATTCATCATTTCTGTTGTACTGCTATGATTACGTGACTAAGAATATAGATAGGGACAGATGTATTTCAGAATTTGAAAAGTGTTACAGTAAGGAAGAAGCCTTAATTAAAAGAATTAAGATTAATAGAATCAAAGTATTGAATAGTGGAATCAAAATAGTATAAAATAAACATAAGGGAGATTGATTATACTTCCATATCGTAAGATAGAAATTTACCGTTAATGTGGTCGCTGGACTGCTTGGTAATGAAAGTTTTGATTCAAATAGATTTACACTTGTAACTCCAAAGTCTGAAAATGATGTACGATTACAAGCTACACTTGGCAATCAGAACCCCACGGGCTTGCCCGTGGGAGTAGTCAGTATAGAAAGATATTTAAGTGAAAAGACGTATCACCAAATAGGTGATACGCTTTTACTTTACAATATAGAATTGTGCACTATAGGCAGGTAATGTCATTTCTATTTCATTTTTTATATGAATTTCTTTATCTAGATTATGTGATTTACCACTATATAATTCATTATCTGAATTTAATAGAAGATTCAATGTTTCAGGTTGATCTACTTTATAAGTATATGTCTTATCTACATTATGGAAGTTAAAGAAAGCGACTATTGTTTCTTTATCACTCATACGTTTAAAGACATAAATACAATCCTGTTCCTGATGACAATCTACCCATTTAAATCCTTTTTCACTAAAGTCATACTGTGATAAAGAAGGATGTGTCAAATAGATGTTATTTAATTCTCTCATGAAATGAAGGAAAGAATCATGTATAGGATACTTCAATAAGAACCAGTCTGGTTCCTTTGTTTCATCCCATTCTCTAAACATCGCAATCTCATTACCCATGAAGTTAAGTTTCTTACCAGGATGCGCAAACATATACATATAAAGTGCTTTGACCTGTGCAAACTTCTCTTCATACTCACCATACATCTTATCAATAATAGTCTTCTTACCATGTACCACTTCATCATGTGAGAATGGAAGAATAAAATGTTCATTATAGAAATACATCATAGAGAATGTAAGCTTATGATAGAAAGAAGGTCTTTCTTCTGGAGTCTTCATAAAGTAATCTAATGTATCATTCATCCAACCTAAATCCCATTTATAATCAAAACCTAAACCACCTTGGTCAACAGGACGTGTTACACCTTGATAAGAAGATGAATCTTCGGCGAAAAGAAGAGTATGAGGCACTCTCTGTTTAAGTCCTCTATTAAAGTTCTGAACAAAGCGAATCGCTTCTCTGTTTTCTCCACGACCACTATTACCTTGCCAGTAAATAAGATTACCAACTGCATCTAGTCTTAAACCATCAATATGATATTCCTTTAACCAGTAATAAGCAGAAGAATTCAAGAATGAACATACATCACCACGAGAATGCTGGAAATTACATGTACCCCATTCACTCTTACCTACTGCATCATTAGGATTATTATAAAGAGGTGTATCATCATAGTTATTCAAACCAAATCCATCAATCGCAAAATGAACAGGTACAAAATCAAGAATAACCGCAATATTATTTTCATGACACTTCTCTACAAAATATCTTAAATCATCAGGCGTACCATAACGAGATGTAGGCGCAAAATAACCAGTAGGCTGATAACCCCAGCTTAAATCATTAGGATATTCATTTAAAGGCATGATTTCTAAGAAGTTATAATGATTCTCTTTTAAATAAGGAATAATTAAATCAGCCATTTCACGATATGTATACCAGTCATCTGCTTTTTCACCTGGTTTCTTCCAAGAACCAAAATGCATTTCATACACATTAATAGGCATATCTTCACTAAATCTTTGATTCATCCAAGCATCATCACGGAATGTATACTGATTCATATCAAAAATAATAGATGCATTATTAGGACGTACTTCACTTGTATACATATAAGGATCACAGTGATCTACAAAAGACCTATTATTATAAATACGATACTTATACATCTGTCCCGCTTTCGCATTTGATATAGTCGCTTCAAAGAACTGCCCATTTCCACAACGGTTCATAGGTGTTTCCTGCCAGTCATTAAATTCGCCAATAACTGCCACATGAGATGCTGCTGGCGCATATGTTCTAAAAGTTACGCCATTCATATGAACAAAAGCACCTAGATACTTATAAGTCTCAAATTCCTGCCCATTATAAAAATTATTAAAATCCATATGTTACCCTCCAATTTCTCTACTTTAATCATAAGATAATTAGAAGAAAATTTCATCTGACATTTTAAACGATTTGTTTGGAATTACACATGTAAAAACCCTCCACTTAAGGGAGGGTTTGGTGATGATTATAAGTGATAATCCATAGGATATGTTAAGTATTCTAATGTATCTAACTGATCAACAGTGACAACACCAGCTGGTGCTCTAAGTAAACTAGGAATTCTATTTACTATAGTAGCACATGTATGTTCTACTGTAGCTGGTTTAACTACATGGAATTCAGTATCTGGTTCGCCAGTAATCTTCCAATCACACATATCACCATCATCAGGACCATAGACCTTACCAATGCACTGTGTTTCAATAATAGGCCCCTGGAATGTTTCTGTAGTAACGACTGCAGCCATACCAATACAATTTCCTTTTGGAATTGTTTCACCCATTGTTTCAGAATACAAATCAGTATCATGGAAATAAGGCACACATTTTTGTGTCTGTGACTTAATAGTCCATCCCATACGAGATGCGAGAGCTTCATTTGAGTTCCATACATAAGATGGTTCAATTTCTTCAGGATGGGCAATTGTTGCTTCAAACTCTTCAGGTGTTAAACCTACACCATGTGCTTTCGCAAGGGCTAAACCATATTCTTCTACATTATAGCTAACTGCCCCTTCAATCTTAGTAATAGTATGACAAGAACCAGCTACTAAACCAACCATGTTCACCCAGAATGTATCTTCCATACCACTACCTACAAATGTACATCCTGTTTCTTTCGCAAGAACATCTAACTTATTCATTCTTACTGGATCAGTTGTCCATGCATCTGTTGCTTCTTCACATGTAGTGATGACATTAATACCTCTACTTAAGCATTTTTCAAAATGATCAAAACAATCACTCACAAGTGAGAATAATGTCACAACTGCAACATCAGCATCACAATTATCCAATACTTCATCGGCATCACTACTGATCTTTACACCAGTCTTAATACCTAGTTCTGCATAATCACCTACATCCATGCCTACAATTGCAGGATTATTATCAATGGCTCCGACAATCTGCGCACCTTTCTCATACAAATAACGTAAGATGTATTTACTCATCTTACCACAACCATACTGTACAACTTTAATCTTTTCCATATGAAATACCTCCTAACTAAAGGATAAACCCTCATCAATGATGAGGGTCAACCTTTTTATAGGCAATTGGGACTTGTAATCTTAGATACATAGAACGTTCATTATCTTTAAAGAATGTGAGTTCTATTAATACTTCACATATATAATCACCAATCACTTCATAATTATTTTCCATACAATACTTTAGTAATCTTCCTGCATACTCTTTCTCATTATTAAAATCATCCATATAGATACAAGCATACATACCACTTTCTAATGTCTGTACAGATTCCTTTTTTGGAAAGTGTTCATCTACAAAAATAAATATATCATGAGTAATAAACTCTTGTTTCAGGAATCTCTTTCTTTTAAGAAAAGTTCCCACATTACAATAATAGACTTGGGGAAGATGTTCTTCTAATAATTGATCTTTGAATTCTTTAAGTATTACCTCATACCCATCCTGATCATAATCATAGAAGTTCTTATTCACTCGTTTGGCATAGATGTGACGTTCATCAATATACTCAGTTGTCAAAGTGCCAGGTGTAGGGGATTTACGGTATCTTTCAAGAGAATAGATTGTACGTTTAATTGCATCTCTTTTGCGTAAAATATCATCCATCTCTTTCTCTATAGAACGCTGTTTCTTAATCAGTATTGCTTCTATAAGAGTAGGATCTTCTTTATCCAACAATTCCTTGATTTCCTTCAAGTTCATTCCTAACTCTTTCATATACCCTATTAGATCAAGTCTTGCATTCTGCTTCATATCATAATAACGATAACCTGTATCTTCATCAATATAGATAGGTGTCAATAATCCCCATTTATCATATAAGCGGAGCGTATTAATACTCACATGATTAATTTTAGCCATCTTCCCAATAGAAATTAAACCTTCATGCATACAATCACCTCCTTCTATAATTCTACCATTTTTAGAAGACTAACTTGTAAGAAAAATGTTAGAATGGGGAAAAGAGGGGGTTAAGGTATGTCTATACTTACTGATACAATTAGAAAACAGTTCAAAGAAGGGGATAATATCAGAGATGAAGATTTGACTACGCCTGATACAGTTCAACGATTTGATAATATTCTTTATGGTGATGATCCAGAATGGAATACAATGGATCTCTATATTCCTAAAGAAGAAAAAGAAAAACTTCCTATTATTATCAGTTTCCATGGTGGAGGCTGGGTTTATGGAGATAAGGAAAGATATCAATATTATTGCATGAGTCTTGCAGAAAGAGGTTTTGCGGTCATTAACTTTACTTATCGTCTCGCACCAGAATTCAAACATCCTGCACCTCTTGAAGATATGAATCAAGTTGCTCATTGGATCATGAATCATGCAAAGGATTATTTTTTAGATACAGAACATATATATGGTGTAGGAGATTCTGCAGGAGCGCATTTACTAGTTCTCTATACATCTATTCTTACAAATAAGGAATATGCTTCTACCTATGACTTTAAAGTACCAGAAGGCTTTCAATTTAATGCGCTCGCATTAAATTGTGGTGCTTATAACATCACGCTTGAAACAGAATTGACAGGAGAACTTATGAAAGAATATCTACCAAATGGAGGAACAGAAGAAGAATTTAAAGCAATCGATCCAAAACAATATATTACTTCAGACTTCCCTCCATGCTTTGTGATGACAGCAGAAGGGGACTTCTTAGTAGAAGATGCACTTACAATGAGTCAAGTACTAACTCATCATAATGTTCCTCATATGTATAAATATTATGTAGGGGACAAACCTCTTAATCATGTCTTCCATTGTAATATAAAACTCAAGGAAGCAACACAATGTAATGATGAAGAATGTCAATTCTTCAGGAAATATTAAAAGGTTATTCGAGCGAATAACCTTTTTGAGTGTTTACTTTAATCCAAACAATGTTTCAATACATGAATCATCTATAACTCTATCTGTCACAGGCATATCTGCATGTTTTAATAAAGAGTCTACATGGTCTTTAATTGTCACATCTACAAGTTTATTGACATCAATACCTCTGAGTTCAAAAAACAAGAACGGATTCTCATCTAATTTAGCACCTATACCATAAAGTACTGCAGCGACATGTTTACACATAATAGCCCAGTCAGGGCAGCTGCAATTAAAACTAATTTCTCTTTGAGAAGGAAACAAACCATGCTTTGATAAGAATAGATCTTTTAAGTCTTCGGGAAACTCTCCGTTGAGAAGCTGCTGGAGATTCTGAATCTGTGAACTGCATTGATCTATAATCTCTTCACATACATCTTCTTTAAGCGGGCTAATATTAATTTCTACCTTATAAGGTGTTCTTCGTGTACCTTGTACACGTGCTTTTACTTTACCTTTCACAATTTGTAAATCAATAACAGCACCTGTTTTTACATATCTTTTTCCACGTGTAAGGCGGCTAGAATAATCTGCATATTGTTCGATATTCTGACACCAGGCAATACCCCACCAGCTCTTTGCGATTTGTCTACCTTCAATCACTATTGGGTGCATTTCTTTCCCTTTACTTTTCGCATTATTCACACTTTGTTGGGCTTTTCTCTGTAGTTCTCCCACACTGATCTGTGAATATTGCATACTTGTTTTCCAATATCTTCCCATATGCTACACATCCAATCTGAATAAATCCAATAATTCTTTTGTATCCATTTCAGTAATCCATTTTTCCTGTCCAGTCGCAAGTATAGATTCAGCAAGTTCCTGTTTTGATTCAATGATCTGATTAATCTTTTCCTCAATTGTCCCATTTGAAACAAGCTTATGCACAAAGACTTCTTTTGTCTGTCCAATACGATATGCTCTATCACTTGCCTGATTTTCTACAGCTGGATTCCACCAGCGGTCAAAATGAATCACATGATTTGCGGCAGTAAGATTAAGTCCTGTACCAGCCGCTTTAAGTGATAACACAATATAAGGGACATACTCATCTTCATTATTGAATTTTTCTACAATCTCTGTACGTTTCTTGGCAGGAATACCACCATAAATAATATATCCCTTCTTATGGAATATAGATTCTAGATAATCTGATAATGGTTCACACATTTCCTTATATTGCGTAAATACCAATACTCTTTCTCTCTTCTCATAGATTGTTTCACATAACTTCTTCAACATCGCATACTTACCACTATCTTTTGGATTGAAGTTGGTATCATGAATAAATTGATCAGGATGATTACAAATCTGTTTAAGTCTTGTAAGTAAACCTAATACAACACCTCTACGTTCCATTCCTTCTGATTCTAGTATTAAATCTTCTGCCTTTTCTACTTCCTTACGATATAAGACAATCTGTCTCTTAGAGAGATCTACATGTTCAGTAATTTCCATCTTGTCAGGTAAATCAGAAATAATAGATTTATCTGTTTTTAAACGTCTTAAAATAAAAGGGGAAACCATCATCTTTAATTTAGTTATATATTCAGGATGGGCTTGTACTTTCTTTGTATAGTTCTTAAAATCTGTAGCACTTCCTAATAATCCTTTATTTAAGAAATCAAATAAAGACCATAAATTAGATAAATCATTTTCAATCGGAGTCCCTGTCATCGCAATACGCATTTTGCTAGGAATCTTCTTAATAGCCTTTGTCTGTTTTGTAGCGGGATTCTTTATAGCCTGTGCTTCATCTAAAATCAAACAATCCCATACACGTTCCTGTAGATATTCATTGCGAAGAGCCATTCCATATGTTGTAATAGTCGCAAAACAATCTTCATCTAAAATATTCGTTTTACCATGAAGTATATGATATGTCATACGAGGCGCAAATTTATCTATTTCCTTTGACCAGTTACCAAGCAAGGATGCAGGCACAATCAATAACACATGGCTCTCTTTATTATTCTCATACATCTTCTCTAAGAAAGAAATAACCTGTATTGTCTTACCTAATCCCATATCATCTGCAAGACAAGCACCAAAACCCAAATCATTCATTTGATTCAGCCAATTATAACCGTTCTTCTGATAAGGACGAAGTGTGGCCTTTAAATACTTAGGCTTAGCCTTATTTCTAATCTTTGATGGGTTCTTTAACTGTCCTAAAGTCTCTCTTAACCACTTACCATTAGATATCTGTACACCTAAATCCACATCTACATTATCTTCATCAGATATATATGTCTTTGTGAGAGCTTCTTTTAAAGTGATTGTACCATCATATTTTTCCATCTGTTCAAGAAGCTGTTGGAGTTTATTATGATTGATTTCTACCCACTGACCCTTTAACCATCCAAGACCTTCTTCCATCTTTAATAATTCGCTGATTTCTTTTTTAGACAATGCATGTCCATTTACTATGAGTGAAGGCTGTGCTGATAAAATAGATTCAAAACCTAATAGAGAAGGCTTCTTTTCCCCGATATTTACATTGATCTTAACTGAAGAATACTTCTTCTTCCACCAGTTTGGTACTCTACACTTAATACCAGATGCTTCAATATCCGGAACACTTTTAAGTAAAGTATAAGCTTCTTGACTTGTTAATCGGATAGGATGAAACAAATCACCTGTTTCCATGAATTTCGCAATTAAACCTATTTTCTGTGCAACATCATTGAGACATGATAATAGATCTAATAATTGTTTCTGATCATTCTTGTATTCAATAAGTGCATGTTTTAAAGGCATATGTACTATTCTATTTTCTACATCTTTTGTTGCATATGTGGCAAGAAATGCGAAAGGAAACTCAGTATCTTCCTCATTCTCTACTAAATGAAAATAAATTCTTTTTGCAGCCTTTAAATCCTGAGACTTTTCTTGAAGATACATTTGTGCTGTACCTTTATAGGATGTCATATCCTTTTTAAATTGTTCATTTAAATGTTTAATATTATTTTTAATCCATCTCTCATTGATATATTCTGTACCAATCGCAAATGGAATCATAGACATAAGATAATCTAAATCATCATCAGATAATTCTATGATTGTCTCTTCTCTTGCAACTTCTAATTCAGGACTACGGCTTAATACTTCAATAAACTTCTGTGATAGTTGATATAAATAAAAAGCACTTGGAGTCAGTCCTTTCAAATTATTTTTGAAACCTAACTCATAAAGAGCTGCATACTTATTCTCTTTAAACAATTCAGCCCATGCTGAATCTTTCGCTTCATCAATATGAAAACTATTTTTAGTAAATATGAAATTGAGTTGATCCATAAAATGTACCTCCTGTATTTATTCTAACATACAAAAAGAGGTTGCAACAATTACTGTTGCAACCTCGATATTTTATAACCCTGTATATCCCATTAAATCAAAGTCTACCTGCTTAGCAACGTCACGGCCTTCTCTAATAGCCCATACGACTAAAGACTGACCTCTACGGACATCACCTGCACTATATAACTTACTAATATTAGTATGATGATCATTTTCATCACATTTTACAGTATTTCTTGCATCTAATTCTACACCAAATGCATTAATAACTGGTTTTTGTGCCCCGATAAATCCTGCTGCAATAAGCACTAGATCACAAGGTACTGTCTTTTCACTACCAGGTACCTGTTCAAATGAACGACAACCATCTTTCACTACAGTCTGTAACTTTACAATCACAGCCTGTTTTACATTACCCTTACTATCAAGAATAAATTCTTTTACTGTACTATTATAAACACGAGGATCTTCACCAAATACCGCAATGTTTTCTTCCTGTCCATAATCAGTCTTCTTGACTAAAGGCCATTCTGGCCATGGGTTAGAATCCGCTCTAACAAGTGGTGGTTCAGACATCATTTCTAGCTGTAATACAGACTTTGCACCATGTCTAATTGCTGTACCAACACAGTCGTTTCCTGTATCACCACCACCGATGACCAATACATTCTTACCTTTCGCATTAGGATACTGTCCATCCTTGAATTCACTATTTAATAATGACTTAGTCACCTGAGTTAAATAGTCTACAGCGAATAGAATATTATTACCTTCTCTACCAGGTACATTAATATCTCTAGGTTCCTTAGCACCTACTGCAAGAATAACTGCATCGTATTTATTTAATAATTCTTTTGCCTGTTTCTTAGTTGTAATGTCTTTATTCGTAAAGAACTTTACACCTTCCGCAGTCATCTTATAAATACGACGATCAATGATATTCTTCTCAATCTTCATATTAGGAATACCATACATTAATAGTCCACCTAGACGATCTTCTCTTTCATATACATCACAATTATAACCACGTTGATTAAGTGTATCTGCAGCAGCTAAACCAGCAGGACCTGAACCAATAACCGCAATCTTTTTACCTACACGCTTTATTGGTGGTTTTGGTTCTTCTAATAGATGTTCATAAGCATATTCAATAATCGCATGTTCATTCTCTTTTGCTGATACAGCTTCACCATCTAAAGAACATGTACAAGCTTTTTCACATAATGCAGGACATACTCTAGAAGTGAATTCTGGGAAGTTATTAGTCTTCTTTAAACGTTTATGAGCCTGTTCATACTTACCTTTAAATACTAAATCATTCCATTCAGGAATTAAATTATTTAAAGGACAGCCAGAAAACATGCCTTTAATCTTCTGGCCGTACTGACAAAACGGAATACCACAGTCCATACATCTTGCACCCTGTTTCTGCTGTTCTTTAGTAGATAAAGGGATATGGAATTCATCGAAGTTCTTAATGCGTTCTGTAGGAGGAACCTCATAAGATGTCTCACGTGCATAATCTAAAAATCCAGTTTTCTTACCCATGACTATTTTCCTCCTTTCATAGCTGCATTAAATGCTTCTACCTTAGCCTGATCTTCATCTAGACCCTGTGACTGATAATAAGCAATCAGATCCATCATCTTCTTATAATCATGTGGAATGATCTTCTTAAACTTACCAATATATGTCTTGAAATCATCTAAGAACATCTCGGCTTTCTCTGAACCAGTATACTTATAATGATTTTCAATTAATTCTCTTACTGTTTTAATATCATATGGCTTATTGACTTCAGAATATTCTACAAGTGCACCATTTAATTTTTCATATAAATCATTATTTGGATCATAGATATACGCAATACCACCACTCATACCAGCAGCAACGTTTCTACCTGTTTCACCTAAAATAACAACTAAACCACCTGTCATATATTCTAATGCATGGTCACCGACACCTTCTACAACAGCCTTAGCACCAGAGTTTCTTACACAGAAACGTTCACCAGCAACACCATTGATATAAGCTTCACCACTTGTTGCACCATATAAAGCAACGTTACCAATAATAATATTGTCTTCAGCTTTGAATGTAGCTTCATGAGGTGTCTTCACAATAATCTTACCACCAGATAAACCTTTACCTAAGTAGTCATTAGAATCACCTGTTAATTCAAGTGTTAATCCCTTAGGAATAAAGGCACCAAAGCTCTGACCACCTGCACCAAATGCATGTACTGTAATTAAGTCATCCTCTACAAAATCACCTAAAGTCTTAGTCATATGAGAACCTAAGATAGTACCAAATGAACGGTCTGTATTAGATACTTCTACAGATACTTCTGTCTTCTTATGAGACTTGAGAGCTTGTTCTAATGTTTTTAATAATACCTTTGTATCAAGTACTTCATTTAATTTGAAGTCATATACATGAGCTGGATTAAAGCAGTTATGTGCATCGTTTGCATATGTGCTATCTAAGATCTTAGATAAGTCTATATGATACTGATCTGCAATATCCTTCTTCTTTAATAAGTCAGTATGACCAACCATTTCATCGATTGTTTTAAATCCTAGCTGAGCCATATATTCACGCATTTCTTCAGCAACAAACTTCATGAAGTTTACTACATATTCAGGTTTACCTGTAAATCTCTTACGTAAGATAGGGTTCTGAGTTGCAACACCTACAGGACATGTATCTAAGTTACATACACGCATCATAACGCATCCCATAGTAATAAGTGGTGCTGTCGCAAAACCATATTCTTCTGCACCAAGTAAACATGCAATCGCAAGATCTCTACCAGTTAATAATTTACCATCTGTTTCGATTACGACACGATCTCTTAAATCATTCATGATTAATGTCTGATGTGCTTCCGCAAGACCTAATTCCCAAGGAAGACCTGCACTATAAACTGAGTTTCTAGGTGCTGCACCAGTACCACCATCATAACCAGAAATAAGAATAACCTGAGCACCCGCTTTCGCAACACCTGAGGCAATAGTACCAACACCTGCTTCAGATACTAACTTAACACTAATACGTGCTTCTTCATTCGCATTCTTTAAGTCATAGATTAACTGAGCTAAGTCTTCAATTGAATAAATATCATGATGAGGTGGTGGTGAAATAAGTGATACACCTGGAGTACTATGACGAGTCTTCGCAATCCAAGGATAAACCTTACCTGCTGGTAAGTGTCCACCTTCACCAGGTTTTGCACCCTGAGCCATCTTGATCTGAATTTCACTAGCAGAACATAAGTATTCACTTGTGACACCAAAACGACCACTTGCTACCTGTTTAATAGCTGAACATGTTGAATCACCATTAGGGCGAGTGACAAAACGTTCTGCATCTTCTCCACCTTCACCTGAGTTACTCTTACCATGTAATCTATTCATTGCGATAGCCATTGTTTCATGCGCTTCTTTTGAAATAGAACCATAACTCATAGCACCTGTCTTAAAACGTTTCACAATGTTTTCTACAGGTTCCACCTCTTCTAGAGGAATAGGTTTTCTCTTACTGAAGTCGAAGTCTAATAAACCACGTAAGTTAATACCTTCTTCTTCCTGACCAATAGTTTCAGAGAATTCCTTAAATAACTTATAATCACCTAAACGTGTGGCCTGCTGTAATAAGTGAATTGTCTTAGGGTTATAAAGATGGTTTTCTTTATGACTTCTTTCTTTATGGAATCCTCCAGAATCAAGTGTAGGATTTACATCATATCCAAGAGGATCAAAAGCCTGATTATGTAATGCATTTACATCAGCTTCAATATCTTTTAAAGTAATACCTTCAACTCTACTTATTGTATGAGGGAAGTATGTATCAATAACTTCTTTAGAAATACCAATGGCTTCAAAGTTCTGAGAACCACGATAAGACTGTAAAGTAGAAATACCCATCTTAGAAGCAATCTTAACAATACCAGAAAGTACAGCATGATTATAATCTTCTACTGCAGCATAGTAATCCTTTTCTAATAAACCATCTTCTACAGCCTGATGAATTGTATCCTGAACAAGATAGGCATTAATAGCACTTGCACCATAACCAAGTAATGTCGCAAAATGATGTACTTCTCTTGTTTCACCAGATTCAATAATTAAAGCCATCTTCATTCTCTTCTTAGTACGTACTAAATAAGAGTTAACACTTGCGACTGCAAGTAATGCTGGAATAGCACAATGGTTATCATCTACACCACGGTCTGAAAGAATAATAATGTTTGCACCACGATGATATGCTTTATCTACTTCAATAAAGAGATGATCTAAAGCTTTCTTAAGAGATGTATTCTTATAATAAAGTGTAGAAATAGTTTCACTTTCAAAATCATCTGTATGAAGATGTTTTAACTTAAGAATATCTGTGTTTGTAAGAATAGGATTATGAATATGTAATAAACGACAGTTATCAGGTGAATCATTTAAGATATTTCCTTCGGCACCAATATCTAATGAAGTAGATGTGACAATCTCTTCACGAATAGAATCGATAGGAGGGTTAGTGACCTGGGCAAATAACTGTTTAAAGTAATTAAAGAGTGGCTGATGCATAGTGCTCATTGCCGCAAGAGGGGCATCATTACCCATAGCGATAATAGGTTCATTACCATTAGTAGCCATTGGAATAATATAGTCTTTAATATCTTCATACTTATAACCAAAAGCAGTCTGTAATGTTTCTAGCTTTTCATCACTAATGACTTCTACTCTTTCATTAGGAATCTTTAAATCCTTTAAGTATGTGAGATGTGAATCAAGCCATTCACCATAAGGTTCCTTTTGTGCATAATAGTCCTTTAATTCGTCATCATTAATAAGAACGCCCTTCTTAGTATCTACAAGAAGCATCTTACCAGGACGTAAACGATCCTTAACCACAATATCTTCTGTAGGAACATCTAAAGAACCTACTTCAGAAGACAAGATTAAATAAGAGTCTTTAGTAATATAGTAACGAGAAGGTCTTAAACCATTTCTATCAAGTACAGCACCCATTAATTCACCATCAGAGAATAAAATAGAAGCTGGACCATCCCAAGGCTCCATGACTGTAGCGTTATAAGCATAGAAATCTTTCTTCTTTTTAGACATAGAAGGATTGTTTTCCCATGGTTCTGGAATACACATCATAACAGCACGAGGAAGTTCCATACCACTCATAACTAAGAATTCTAATGTGTTATCTAACATTGCAGAATCTGAACCATTTACATCTACAACAGGGAATACCTTTTCTGTATCTAATACATCACATTTCATGTTTTCTTCACGAGAAAGCATGTTGTTCGCATTACCTCTAATTGTATTAATTTCACCATTGTGGACAATAAAGCGGTTTGGATGTGCTCTTTGCCATGATGGATTTGTATTAGTAGAGAAACGAGAATGTACTAATGCAATCGCACTCTTATAATCTTCATCCTGTAAATCACTAAAGAAACTTCTTAACTGTCCTACAAGGAACATACCTTTATATACAATAGTACGGCTAGATAATGAACATACATAAGTATTTTCATTACTCTGTTCAAAAATTCTTCTTGCTTGATAAAGAAGACGATCAAAAGGAAGACCTACTTCACAATCATCAGGTTTCTTTACAAAACCCTGCATAATATAAGGCATTGCATCAATAGCTTTAGTACCTAATACCTCTTTATGTGTTTCTACCTTTCTCCATCCAAGGAAAGTCATACCTTCCTTAGTAATAATCTTTTCAAACATAGTCATTGCTTGATGTCTTTCTAGTTCATTCATAGGGAAGAAGAACTGACCTACACCATAATGACCTTCCTTAGGTAACTGGAAATCCTTTACACTCTTCTTAAAGAATGTATAAGGAATCTGTGTGAGGATACCAACACCATCACCTGTTTCTCCCTTTGCATCCTTACCTGCTCTATGCTCTAACTGTTCTACAATCTTTAACGCATTTGATACTGTCATATGCGTTTTTACACCTTTGATATTAACAACTGCACCAATACCACAGTTATCATGTTCAAAAGATGAATCATATAAACCTTTGTTCATGCACACACCTCCTATATAAGTGAAACTATATTACAAAATATTTTTATCATTGTAAAGAAAAATTGTTAATAAAGTTGTAAAATGTTTTTAAATTTATGAATATACGAAAAATAACATAATATACCTTCATTAAAGCGAAATAGCATAATAAAAAGAAAGCCTTTACGACTTTCTTGTGATAATTTCTTCTTGGATATGCTTAATACGATGATACATACCTGGATGATCATAAGAGGTATATTCAATGAAGTCTGCAGGATACAAATCTATATCATGATAATGATAAAAATCAATCATTTCATATTAAAAACTTCCTTTATTCATTGCTGAAATTAAAAAATATATAAAAATCATTGGTATTAATATTGAAATGCAAGCGCATACGTACTATAATACCCATAGAATCTAGAACGCAAATAAATGACTGCTTAAAATTGCAGAAGGACAAATATTATAAAACCATTTCTCAATTAATGCCTATCAACTTATTGTCATTCCTAAATACTGCGAATATATAATCCGGATTGTTCCTCACTGCATGTTGCCTCTAGATAAGAAAAAAAAGAACCCTGCGAGGTTCTTTTTTTTTTTAGTCTACATTAGATGCATAGAAATTAGTTGTCTTATAGTTATACACAATACGTGATACATTAAATAACTGTCCATTAGAAAGATGTACATAATCTTCTACTTCTAATGCTGGACTACCTTCTTCTAATCCTAGAATAGAAGCTTCCTGTGCACTTAACTGTTTAACATGGAAATACTTATCTGCAAAACCAATACTTAACTTTAAATCATTCTTAATATAACTATAGATTGACTGACTTGCAATACGACGATCAAGTGAAGGAACAAGATCCTTATTATAGTAAGTAAATTCAATAGCCATTGGAACACCATCCATCTTTCTTACTCTTTCAATATAATAGATAGGTGTAGTGAGTTCACATTGCATACGTTTTGATAGTTCTTCTCCAGCCATCATAATATGGAATCCCTTGACATCAGTAGTAATCTTATGACGTGGGGCATTCTCAGTAATACCACAAGAACCATTCATCCATAAAGAATCATCATCTCTTGTATGACGTACAAATACACCACTTCCCTGAATAGAGAATAGAGTACCTTGTTTCTTTAAAGTACGGATCGCATTTCTAATTGTATTTCTGCTTACTTGATACTGTTCAATTAACTGATCTTCTGTTGGTAGCTTATCAGTATATTCATTTTTTTTTATTTTGTGGATAATATCTTCCACTACTTCTTGATATTTAGACATTTTTTCATCACCGCCCACATATTAACATAACCTAACTTTTTGGTCTAGTGCGAAAATAGTGATATAATGCATTTTGAGGTGAAAAGTATGAATTTTACACAAATTAAGATGATTATTTGTGATATGGACGGTACTTTGTTGGATAATCAGAAGAATTTACCTCCACATTTTAATCAAATATATAAGGAATTGTATGATAGAAATATCATTTTTGCGATTTCATCCGGAAGACAGATGGGAGAAGTGAGAAAGTATTTTAAAGGAAATAAAACTATCTACCTTATGGCTGAAAATGGTGGCTATATACAACATAACGGAGATACGTTATTTGCAGACTATATGAACCAGGAAGATGTATGTAAGCTTACAAACTGTGTGAATAAGCTTAAAGGCACGGCTCCTATGTTAAGTGGTAAGAAGGCTATGTATGCATTCAATAAAGATAAGGAACTTATAAGTAAGCATACAAGTCACTTTAATATTACTTATGTAGATACAATAGAAGATATTGATGATGATATATTTAAAATTACAGTCTGTGACCCTATGGATCCAGTGAAGAATTGTTTGGAAGGTCCTTTGTCTCGTATTAAAGGTTTTGAAGTGAAGCCATCAGGAGACTGTTGGATTGATATTAATAAGAAGGGACAATCTAAAGCAGATAGTGTTGTCTTCTTACAAAAGACATTAAGTATATCAGAAGAAGAAACAATGGTATTTGGGGATGCTGATAATGATCTATCGATGTTCACACATGCTTATTATAGTTTTGCGATGAAGAATGCAGATCACTTTATACAAAGTAAAGCACGTTTTGTAACTCAAGAAGATAATGATCATGATGGGGTCATGAAGACAATACAGAAGATGATTGAAAATGAAGATGGATTATTGATTAATATATAGAGGAGGAGATATAAAATGAAAAAGATTGGATTTATTGGTTTAGGTATTATGGGGTTGCCTATGGCAGGTCATTTAATGGATGCAGGTTATGAAATGCATATTTATGCAAGACATCCAGAAAAGGTGACATCTTTAGTAGAGAAGGGGGCTACACTTCATTCTACAATTCATGATTGTGTGAAAGATGTAGATGCAGTTATGACTATTGTAGGTTTTCCACAGGATGTAGAAGAAGTTTATTTTAATGACAACAACATTCTAGATTCAGTAAAGGAAGGTACATATCTTATTGATATGACAACTACATCACCTACACTTGATCAAAGAATATATGAAGAAGGTAAAAAGAGAAATCTCCATGTATTAGATGCACCAGTCACTGGTGGAGATACAGGCGCAAAGAATGCGACTCTTTCTATTCTTGTAGGAGGAGACAAAGAAGATTATGAAGCATGTCTTCCTTTATTTGAAGCTATGGGTACTAATATTAATTATCAGGGTCCTAGTGGTTCAGGGCAGCATGCAAAGATGGCCAATCAGATCATGATTGCAGGGGCATTATCTGGTGTATGTGAAGCACTCACATATGCATCTAGTAAAGGTTTGGATTTAGATGTTTTATTAAAGTCTGTGTCTACCGGTGCGGCAGGAAGTCATCAGTTAGATGCTTTTGGACCTAAGATTTTAAAGGCTGATTATCAACCAGGATTCTTTATGAAACACTTTATTAAAGATATGAAACTTGCTGATGAAGAAGCCAAAGAATCAGATATGACACTTAATGTATTAGAAACAGTATTAAAGAACTATCAGGAATTAGAAAAAGAAGGCTATGGTGACTTAGGTACACAAGCTTTAATGAAGTATTATAAAAAGCCCTAAGAGAGGGCTTTAAGCAATTCAGTCTTAGAAGCAGGGGTAAATCCCTGGATCATCTCTTTTGATCCTCCACCTTTGCTTTTAAGGCTTTTTAATTGTGTTAATATATCTAATGCATTTGATGTAGAACCTATGACATAACGATAACCTTTCTCATCATTTCCTACAAATACACCACCTGTACTATAAACATGGACGAGGTGATTAGTCACTTCTCTTTGATTTATAGGTAAACAGTCTTCTACAAATAAATAAGCATGATCACATAAAGAAATCATATGTTCTTTCTCTAGTTGTGCATATTTGACTTCTAAAGCTGTTTTTTCTTCATACATCTTATTGACTTGTTTTACAAGTGTTTGATTGTTGGAAGAGAAAAGATGATAAAGTGATTCAAGATGATCAAAATCATCCTTAAAACGATGATAAGCACGTTCACCAAATAAGAATATAAAACGTGTTCCTCGAGTTGTATGAATTACTTTGATGATCTTGAATACGCCTAATTCACCTGTTCTTTTTACATGGGGTGCACAACATGCACATATATCATAATCTTTGATCTCTACAATACGTACTTTACCTTCAATCTCTTTCTTAGAACGATAAGAGATGCTCTCTAAATCATCAGGATAGAAACAATGAATCTCTTTATTCTCATAGATAGCTTGATTCACTTTCTCTTCTATTACATCAATATCCTTGATATCACCATCATATTCTACTTGTCCTTCTTCACTATTTAGATGGAAACTCACATTATCATTACCATATAAACTATGCACAATACCAGAAAGAAGATGTTCTCCCGTATGATTTTGCATAAAAGAATAACGTCTCTTCCAGTCAATATGACCTTCTATTTTATCTCCTACATTGAAGTGATGCTTCATAACATAATGGATAATCACATCATTCTTAATCTGTACATCCTTGACAGGAATATCATTAATAGTCCCTAAATCAGATTCCTGACCACCTTCCTCAGGAAAGAAAAGTGTCTGGTCAAGAATGATTTCATTCTTATTTACTTCTACTACTGTTGCCTTGAAATCTGTACTATAAGGCATTTCATCATATAATTTTATTGTTTTCATATATATCACCTTTATTATTCTAACATAAACACTTGACCGAGAGGTACTACCGAGTGTTAAAGTGTTTTCATAATTTGTGAGTTATGAATTATAAATATTAATTTGTGTTAGAATAACACAGAAAAAGAAGGGAGAAATTATAGTGGATAAAAAGAAAACATCAGTCAATATGCTGGAGGGTTCAATATTTAAGAGTTTAGTTATCTTTATGATTCCAATTCTTATATCAAACATCTTCCAACAGTTCTATAACACAATGGATACTGCCATTGTAGGAAATACTTTAGGAATGACATCACTTTCTGCCATTGGTTCATGTGCAGCGGTCTATGACTTATTAGTAGGTTTTGCGTTAGGTATTGGGAATGGGTTATCTATTGTCACTGCAAGAAGCTATGGTTCAGGAGATGAAGAACTCTTAAAGAAATCAGTTGCAGCTAGTTTTGTGATTGGTATTATATCTTCTATTGTGATTACTATTATTGCCTCTATTGGAATCAAACCATTACTTATTGCAATCAATGTATCACCGGACTTACTAAATGAAGCTTACAGCTATATTATTGTGATTGTACAATTCTTAGTCGTTATGTTTGCCTATAATCTATGTGCAGGGTTATTACGTGCTATAGGGAATAGTTTAATGCCTTTAGTGTTCTTAATCATATCATCAGTATTAAATATCGGTTTAGACTTATTCTTTATCACACAGCTTCATATGGGTGTTAGAGGAGCAGCAGTTGCGACAGTTATTGCTCAGGGTGTATCAGTCGTATTCTGTTTGATTTATATCTTTAAGAATGTCCCATTACTCGTACCAGAAAAGAGACATTTTAAATTTGATGCAGCTCTTTACAAAGAACTATTAGGACAGGGATATTCTATGGCTGTTATGAGTGCGATCGTTAATGCCGGTTCAGTTATCTTACAGTCAGGTATCAATGGTTTAGGAAGCAAGCAGATCATTGCAGGTCATACTGCTGCAAGAAAACTTTATATGTTCTTTAATATGCCATTTACTGCCATGGCTCAAGCAGCAAGTACATTTGTATCTCAAAACAAAGGTGCAGAAAATGTATCACGCATTCGCAAAGGTATGAAACAGATGTATATCTATGATGTCGTTGTAGCCGCAATCGCAACCGTTATTCTATTATTAAGTGCCCCTACACTTGTAACATGGATTTCTGGTACAACGGACAAGACAGTCTTATATAATGGTTCACTTTATTTACGTATCGTAGCCCCTAACTATGCAGTATTAGGTATATTAATGCAGACAAGATTTGCTTTGCAAGGTATTGGACAGAAGATGTTACCACTTGTATCTAGTGTTATTGAATTAGTCGGTAAGATCATCTTCGTATTCGCACTTATTCCAGTCTTTAAATATATGGCTGTCATCTTCTGTGAACCAGTCATCTGGGTCGTTATGACAATCTATCTATTAATCGTATTCTGGAGAGATCCATTCATTAAAGAGGCTTAGGCCTCTTTTCTTGCAATACCTATTTAGAAATATTTCTAAATAGGTATTGCGTTTCTTGGTATTTATTGTATAATCTATTTAGAAAGTTATCTAAATAGGTGGTGAACATATGTTTGAGAAAACATTTAAAGCACTCAGTGCACCAGTAAGAAGAGATATTCTTAACTTATTAAAGAAAGGAAGGATGTCTGCAGGAGATATCGCTGCACAATTTGATATGACACAGGCCACTGTCTCATATCATTTATCGATATTAAAATCTGCAGACTTAGTAAGAGAAGAAAAAGATAAGAATTATATTTATTACGAAATTAATGCGACTGTGTTTGAAGAAATGTTGTTGTATTTTAAGTCTTTTTTAGGAGGAAATGATGATGTTGAAGAATAAATGGTTTAAGTTTAGTTTGGTATTGTTTCTGTTGCCACTTGTATGTATATTAGTGACTTATAATAAGTTACCTGCACAAGTTGCAACACACTTTGATTTTCATGGTACACCTGATGGGTATATGAATAAGTTCTTAGGTTTATATGGTGTGTGGGCGTTTATGTTATTGCTTCATATATTCTGTACCTTCATGACATTTAAGGATCCTAAAAAGAGTAATATACCAGAAGTAGGATTAAGAATCATATTAATGATCTGCCCAGTTATATGTTTGATGGTCACTCTACTTATTATTACATATAGTCTAGGCTATCGTTTTGATATGACATTTATTATGAATATAGTAATAGGGCTCATCTTTATTATTTTAGGTAATTATTTACCTAAAATAAAAAGAAACTATACTATAGGTATTCGTACTTCATGGGCATTAAATAGTGATGAGAACTGGTCACGTACACATAGATTTTCTGGTTATGTGTTTGTATTGAGTGGAATGTTGTATATTATCTTTAGTATGTTAGGTTATATGTATATTGGATTAGGTATTATACTTATATCTAGTTTACTATGTTTTGGATATAGTTATAGTTTATACAGAAAGGGGATTTAGTGGTATACCACTAAATCTCTTTTTTTAATAGCATTTTCTAAAACTGCAAATTGGTGCATAAAATACAAAAGTAGTGTATAGTAATGGATGGGTAAGGGAATAGCTCATACCAAAATCCGATTTCCTTACCATGATCACCGTAGGTGATCTTTTTTTTATGAATTGAACTTACCTTGCGTATGTGTAGTAGAAAAGTGTGTAAGGGTAACTTCCACTGTAAGAGTTAATTCGACTTCTTTATGTTTAAGTGGAATTTAGCTTTACATTTTAGGGGGGGAGCATCTGTTCATTTTGAATGTTTTTTTAAATTTTTTAACAGAAATAATGAGAAATTTATAAATAAAAAAAGAAAAATTTAATAAATGCCTCTAAAAAGGCGCTGTCGGAGGGCTAACTGTTAATATAATTATTTAAAAGAGTTATAATAAAGGAGTAAATAAATTCAGATGTTAATAGTAAAAAAAGACAAATAAAAAATGCTACCGAAGTAGCATTTGATACGTCATCTAAATGACAATCGGGAAACCCGACATTTAAGCATAAGCTTTATTTTAACTCGTTGTGTTATTTTGAACTGTATCAAAACTATTTGTTTCGACACTATTAGCATAATCACTTTTTAGGAGGATGTCAAGGTATGAGCCAAAATATTGTAGACAATATGAAATGACGAGGAGGAAACAAAAAAAGTAACTCTCCTTAATTGTTCAATCGTGGATTTACCATTATA
>NZ_JBEHVX010000026.1:0-26036 GCF_040227455.1 Catenibacterium sp. RTP21428st1_D7_RTP21428_210409
CCGTACGTACGGTGCAACGGGAGGCACAGAAATAATAATTAATCTCAGTATTGATATTATTTCCTGTCTACCCTATTATAATACATATCTCAAGGAGGTGATAGTATGGCACATGTTCCCACATATCTTGCAATAGATATCAAATCATTTTATGCATCTGTAGAATGTCTAGAAAGAGGACTCGATCCACTAGACACCAATCTTTTTGTTGCAGATGCCTCACGTACAGAAAAAACAATATGCCTTGCCGTCTCTCCAAGTTTAAAAGCCTATGGTCTTCCTGGACGTGCAAGATTATTTGAAGTCATTTCTAAACTAAAAGAACTCAATCATCAAAGAGAACCACTTGAGGGAAGTTCTTTTCTTGCATCAAATCTTAATAAGAATAAACATAAAGCTATAGATTATATTATCGCAAAACCGCGTATGTCCCTCTATCTTGAATATTCGACACGTATTTACTCAATCTACTTAAAGTATTTCTCTCCTGATGATATTCATGTCTATTCTATTGATGAAGTCTTTATTGATGCCACGCATTATTTAGATACTTATGAGTTAGATGCTTTTCATCTTGTTCAAAATATTATTTATGATATATATAAAGAGGTAGGTATTACTGTGACTGCAGGGATAGGAACTAATCTCTATCTTGCAAAAGTCGCGATGGATATAGTTGCCAAACATAAAGAACCAGATGAAAAAGGAGCACGCATTGCTTATTTAAATACTTATGCCTATAGAAAGCTTTTATGGTCTCATACGCCTTTGAATGACTTCTGGAGAGTAGGTAAGGGTATTTCTACTAAACTGAATAATATCGGTTTATATACAATGGGAGATATCGCAAGATGCTCATTAGAAGATGAAGAAAAACTATACAATCTATTTGGAGTCAATGCAGAACTGCTTATTGATCATGCCTGGGGCTGGGAACCTTGTACCATGGCAGCCATTAAAGCCTATAAAGCACCTTCTAAAAGTATTGGAACAGGGCAGGTATTATCATGTGCTTATGATTATAAGAAAACTGAAATTATTTTAAAAGAAATGATAGAATCCTTAAGCATGGATCTCTTTGAAAAACATCTGGTGACTAATAAGCTTGTCCTTACAATTGGCTATGATATTGAGAATATGAAGGATTATCGTGGAGAAATCATGGAAGATCGTTATGGAAGAAAGCTTCCAAAGCATCTCCATGGAACAATTAATCTAGATAGATATACATCTTCTTATGAGCTCATGTGCGATGCCTTATTACGTTTCTATCACTTACATATTAATCATGCACTTACAATAAGAAGAATTCAGCTCAATGCAACACAGGTAAGAAGTGATGATATTCCTGTAACTTATAAACAGCTTTCTTTATTTGATGAAGAAAAGATAGAAGTGGATTTATCTAAAGAAAAGAAATTGCAGAGTGTCACACTTGATATTAAGAAGAAATATGGTAAGAATGCCTTACTTAAAGGCACTGATCTTCAGGAAGGGGCCACAACTAGAGAAAGAAATAAGATGATAGGAGGGCATAATGCATGAATTATGACGATATAATCAATATGAAACATCCTACTTCTATAAATCATCCAAGAATGTCCATGAATAATAGAGCGGCTCAGTTTGCACCCTTTGCAGCTCTTAAGACACATGTAGATAAAATAAGTGAAGCAGGAAGACTTACTACTCAAAAAAGTATATTAGATGAAGATCAAAGACAAGTATTAAATAGAGTACTTAACAATCTACTTATTAATAAAAAAGAACATCTTTCTATCATGATAGATTATTTTGTGGAAGACGAGTATAAAGAGGGTGGGTCTTATGCAACAGTAAGAGGTCAGTTTAAAGATATTGATGAAATCAATAAAAGAGTGATACTACTAGATAAAACAACCATTCTCATCGATGATATTTATCATATAAGTATACTAAAGGATTAAGACTGATTCATTTGGGTCTTTTTAATTGTTTAGCACTCAAATATTGACAATGCTAATAAAGGTGTGTATACTGTCTTTAGCATTTAAAATACTAGAGTGCTAAAGGAGCGTAAAAAAATGTCAGATAAGAAAGAATTTAAAGCAGAGTCTAAAAGACTCCTCGATTTAATGATTAATTCTATTTATACTCATAAGGAAATCTTCTTAAGAGAATTGATTTCGAATGCCAGTGATGCAAGTGATAAGCTTTATTATAAAGCATTACAAGAAAATATTTCTGGTTTCTCAAGAGAGGATATGGCTATCAACTTAATTGTTGATAAGGAAAACAGAACCCTTACAATTGCAGATGAAGGGATTGGTATGAATAAAGAAGAACTAGAAGAACATTTAGGTACTATCGCAAATTCTGGCTCTTTTGAATTCAAGAATGCCTTAGAAAAAGGTGTCAGTGATGTAGATATCATTGGTCAGTTCGGTGTAGGTTTCTATAGTGCCTTCATGGTGGCTGATGAAGTAGATGTTTATTCTAAGAAATATGGAGAAGATAAGGGTTACTTATGGAAGAGTGATACAAGTGATGGTTATACTGTTGAAGAAGCTGAAAAAGCAACACATGGTACAACTATTGTACTTCATTTAAAGAAAGATACTGAGGAAGAAGATTACAGTAAATATCTTGATCAGTATGAAATCGAAAGACTTGTTAAGAAATATTCAGACTATGTTCATTACCCAATCAAGATGGATGTCACTACTTCTAGAAAGAAAGAAGACAGCGATGAATATGAAGATGTTGTAGAAAACAAGACTTTAAACTCACAGGTTCCTTTATGGAAACGTCAGAAGAAAGATATTACTAAAGAGGAATATGATGAATTCTATAAGGCTAAATTTAATGATTTTGAAGCCCCTCAAAGAGTGATGCATAATACTGTAGAAGGTGCTGTCTCTTATACTTCACTATTATTTATTCCTTCTAAAACACCTATGAATTACTATTCACAGGACTATAAGAAAGGCTTACAGCTTTATTCACGTGGTGTCTTTATCATGGATCATGCTGAAGATTTAGTGCCAGAACACTTCAGATTTGTGAAAGGTTTAGTTGATTCACAGGATTTAAACTTAAACATCTCTCGTGAAATGTTACAGCATGACAGAAAGATGAAAGTCATGGCTAATAAGATTGAAAAACGTATCCAGACTGAACTTGAAAATATGTTGAAGGATGATCGTGATGAATATGTGACTTTCTTCAAGAACTTTGGTATGCAGTTGAAGTTTGGTATCTATAATAGCTATGGTATGTTGAAGGATAAGCTTCAGGACCTACTTATGTTCTATTCTTCTGATAAGAAAGAACTTATAACATTAAAGGAATATGTTGAAGCTATGCCTGAAGATCAGAAGGAAATCTATTTTGCTTCTGGTGAAACAGTAGAAAAATGTGATTTATTACCACAGGTAGAATCTGTTAAATCTAAAGGCTATGATGTTTTATATATGACTGATAATGTAGATGAATTCTGCTTACAGATGATGAGAGATTATGATTCTAAGACATTCAAGAATGTCACTCAGGGTGATTTAGACTTAGAAACAGAAGATGAAAAGAAAGAACTTGAACAGAAGACTGAAGACAATAAGCCATTACTTGAAATCGTTAAGAAGGCTTTAGGTGATAAGGTACAGGATGTTAAGTTATCTCATCGTTTAAAATCTCATCCAGTATGTCTTGCCAGTGGTGATGGTGTATCATTTGAAATGGAAAAGGTATTAAACCAGATGCCAGATGCACAGGGTGTGAAAGCAGGAAGAATTCTTGAAATTAATCCAGATCATGATTTATTTAAATCATTACAGTCTGTCTATGAAAAAGAACCTGTAAAGATTGATGAATATGCGTCTATCCTATTTGATCAGGCACTATTAATTGCTGGATTCTCAATTGATGATCCTGTAGAATTCTCTAATAAGATCACAAAGCTTATGATTGAGGCTTCTAAATAACAATTCAATTTGATATAATGAGAGCAGAAAAGAGGGATTTTTATGAAATTATTCTTATCTGCTCTTTGTTTATGTGCGAGCGGATTGTTAATATATGTTTCTTATAAATTGATTTATGCTTATAAAATGATTGATCAGTTCCATGATGCATCATTAAAATGGATTGAAGCATTAAAAGAGAAGGATGAAGACTTAGAAAACATCCAGGCTATCTTATCTCAATATGAAAAACCAATTGATTTTATGTATAAAGTTTTTCATAAAATACATTCATTTCTGAAATAAATCATTTAAAGTTTGCGATTAACATAAATATATATAGAAAATGTTGTTTTTATATAAAATTATGAAAAATATCATTTTTATTGTTGACAATTAAAATCGTCTGACTATAATAAGACACATACATAAGAAAACTCAATGACAAAGAGAGTAGTTTAACTAGAAATCTAAGCGAGCTGGCGTAGGTGAGAGGTCAGTATGGAAAGTTAGATGAACCGCACTTTTGAGAGGATAATCTGAATACATAGGATTATCGGTATTCCGCCTTAAGGATAAGAGAGGATTTAGGAATAAATCAAGAAGAGTGGTACCGCGTTAATTGACGTCTCTTGCGAAAGCAAGAGGCGTTTTTGTTTTCTTAAATTAAAAAAAGGAAGGGCATATTTATGAAAAAATTATTAAGCGTAGTATTAGTTATGTTACTTGCTGTTGGAATGACTGGTTGTGGATCATCATCTAACGGTAAAACTGAATTATTAATTGGGGTATCTCCAGACTATCCACCATATGAATCTTACAACAACAAGAAAGAAATGGTTGGATTCGATATTGATATGACTAAGGAATTAGTTAAAATCATGAACAAGAATGGTGGTAACTATTCTTATAAGTTTAAAGCTTTAAGCTTTGATGCTATTTCATCTTCAATCACTTCAGATCAGGTTGATTTAGGTATTTCTGGTTTCACTTATCATAAAGATTGGAAAAACATTCTTTGGTCTCATGCATATAACACTTCTGAACAGATTGCTTTAGTAAAAGGTGATTCTACTTTCTCCAAAGCTTCTGATCTTGAAGGTAAAAAGATTGGTGCTCAGTTAGGTGCTACTGGTGTAGATGCTGCAAAAGATATTAAAGGTGCTCAAGTTACTACAGTAAAAGATGCTAAGATCTTAGTAGAAACTTTAAAATCTGGTGGATTAGATGCTGTTGTTCTTGATGGTGCAGTTGCTGAAAACTATGCTAAGAATGCTGGTTTAAAGATGATTGATGAACCATTAATCAAAGAAGAAAACATGATCATCACTAAAAAGGGTAACGACAAGTTAATGAAAGACGTTAACAAAGCAGTCGATGAATTTGTTAAATCTGATAAATACAACGAATTAAAAACTAAATGGGGTTGCTAATTTATTAATCACATAAGTGCAGATATGTTCTGTCTGCACTTAATTTTTTATTATTAAGGAGTCAATGCGAATGAAAACAATTATGGATATTCTTACGCCGTCTAATATTCAATTCATGATTTTCACTGGTGCAAAGTACTCTCTATTACTTGCAATAGGGGCTTTATTCTTCGGTGTTATTCTTGGAATTATTGGTGCGGCTTTAAAACTTTCAAAACATTTTGTATTAAGAGCAATTGGAAATATTTATGTAGAAATCTTCCGTGGCACACCAATGCTATTACAGATCATGTTCTTATACTTGGCAGTACCTACTGTTGTTCAGTCTATTACAGGACAAAGATTTCAGGCTGATCCATATGTATGTGGCTTAATTGCTATGAGCTTAAATAGTGGTGCTTATCAGGTAGAATTAATTAGATCTGGTATTTTAGGTGTTGATAAAGGTCAATGGGAAGCATGCGAAACAATTGGTTTAAACTATGTTCAGACTATGCGTTATGTTATTTTACCACAGGCATTTAAACGTATCATTCCACCTCTCATTAGTGAATTTATTACATTAATTAAAGACTCATCACTTATTTTCACAATTGGTGCAGTAGAACTACTTGCCACTGCAAGTGTTATTGGTGCCAATACATTTAACTATCTTGTACCTTTAACTGCAACAGGTGCTATTTATTTAGTAATGACACTTTGTATTTCAGCCATCGCAAGATATGTAGAAGGGAGATTAGCTGTCAGTGACTAACGATATCATGATCCAGGTGGATCACATTACAAAAAAATTTGGTAAATTAAAGGCTGTAGATGATGTATCTCTTACTTTAAAGAAGGGTGAAATTGTCTGCCTTATCGGCCCTTCAGGTAGTGGTAAAAGTACAGTACTTAGATGTATTGATCACTTAGAAAAGCCTGAAGCAGGTTCTATTTATATTGATGGTGCACTTTTAAAGGAAGGTACACCTGAATATAACAAGTTAAGAAGTAAAATGGGATTTGTATTCCAGCACTTTAACTTATTCCCTAATATGACTGTATTAGAAAACTTAACACTTGCACCTCTTAAGGTCATGGGTATGACAGAAGAAGAAGCCAATGCAGTGGCTATCAAGTACTTACAGAAAGTAGGTCTTGAAGATAAGAAGGATACTTATCCTAATAAGTTATCTGGTGGTCAGAAACAGAGAGTCGCAATTGCTAGATCTCTTTGTTTAAATCCAGAAGTCATGCTATTTGATGAACCTACAAGTGCATTAGACCCAGAAATGGTTATTGAAGTATTAGAAGTAATGCAGGATCTTGCAAAACAGGGTATGACAATGATGGTTGTGACTCATGAAATGGGATTTGCTAGAACTGTTGCAGATCGTGTGATTTTCTTAGAAAACGGAAAGATTGTAGAAGAAAATGATTCAGAAACTTTCTTCTCTCATCCAGAAAGTGATAGAGCGAAAGATTTCTTATCTAAAGTTATGCATTAGTTATTAAAAGGAGAAAGAAGACGTGTATTTAAAGGAATTTGATGTAGAAACATGGATGACGAACCATGAACAAAATTGTCAATACAATTTAGCTGATACATGTGTATCTGATATGTCTATTCATGAATTAGAGTCATTGATTCATAAAGATCTTATGAGTGATCTTATGCATATGCGTATGGATTATGGACCAATTACAGGCTCTGATTGTTTAAAAGATGCTATTCTTTCTTTATATAAGACAGGTACAAGAGATAATATTGCAGTCGCTCATGGGGCAATAAATGCTAATGAACATGTGATGGATACTTTATTAAATAAAGGAGACCATGTCATTGCATTAACACCTTCCTATGAACAGTTCTATTCTTATCCGGCATCAATTGGATGCGAGTATGATCTAGTAGAACTTAATGAAGACAATAACTGGGAACCTGTCATAGATGATTTTAAGAAGCTTATTAAACCTGAAACAAAGATGTTTATATTAAATAGTCCTAATAATCCGACTGGTACTGTTATTAAACAATCTTTAATGGAAGAATTGATTGAACTTGCTAGAAGTCATTCTATTTATATTCTTGTCGATGAAATCTATCGTGGTATGAATAATACTCTATGTGATAGTATTTCTGATATGTATGAATTAGGTATTGCGACAGCCTCTTTATCTAAAGTCTATTCCTTTGCAGGACTTAGACTGGGATGGATCAAAGGACCTAAACAACTTATTGATGAAATCAATTTTAGAAGAGATTATACAATCATCTCTACTGGTCCATGGAATGATTATTTGGCCACAGTTGTATTACAACATAAAGATTTAATACTTGATAGAAGTAGACATATCATTCTTGAAAATAAGAAAATATTAAAAGAATGGCTTGAAAAAGAAGACTTAGTAGAATGTGTCATACCAGAAGATGGTACTGTATGTTTCTTACATTATTTATTTGATATGCCCTCAAAAGAATTATGTGAGAAATTACAAAATGACACTGGTGTATTCTTTGTGCCAGGTATGGCATTTAATAAGGAATACCATTTGCGTTTTGGTTTTACTTCAGATTCAAAAATAATCAAGGAAGGCTTAGAAACATTCTCTTCCTGGATTCATTCGCATATTACAGAAGCAGAATAAACTGCTTCTTTTTTATTATATGCAAATCATTTGCATATTCATTGACATAGGAATAAGAATCATTATAATACAATTTGCAAGTCATTTGCATAGGAGGTATTCTATGAAACAATATCGTACAAAATACAAAGAATGTATTATTGAATATATGAAGAATAATGAAGATCATCGTTTATGTGCTAAAGATATTTATCAGGCGTTAGTTGATCAGGGATTAAGTGTGAATCTAGTCACAGTTTATCGTAATCTAGATAAACTATCACAGCAGGGACTTATACAAAAACATACACTTTCAGAAGAAGATAGTGTGTATTACCAATATGCAAGAGAAGAAAAGTGCAATCACCATCTTCACTTATTATGCAAGAGATGTGGTAAGATTGCGCATTTAGAATGTGATTTCATGGATATCATTCGTACACATTTATTAGAGGACCATGGTTTTGAAATTGATTGTAAGGATTCTACAATTGTGGGCTTATGTAAAGAGTGCAGGGAGGCTATCCATGCTTAAAAAGATAAGTTTGTTTATTCTCTCTTTATTATTAATGACAGGTTGTACAACAGAAACTAGAAAGAAGCCATTTAATATCGTTGTCACTAACTTTCCTTGTTATGATTTTGTTCGTGCAATTACTAAAAATGATCAAGATATATCTATAAAGATGCTTATTAAACCTGGTATGGATTCTCATTCTTATGAACCCTCACCACAAGATATGGTTGCGATTAAAGAGAGCGATTTATTCTTTTATGTAGGTGGAGAATCAGATGAATGGGTGGATAGCTTGCTAGCTGATATGGACTCTAAAAGAATAGTTAAAATGTTGGATCTTGTGTCTCATCTTCAGCATGAAGAACACGTTGAAGGGATGGAAGAAGAAAAACATGAAGAACATGATGAACATGAAGAAGAATATGATGAACATGTCTGGACAAGTCCTAAAAATGCAATGGAAATTGTTTCTGGCTTAAATAAGAGAATGTGTGCACTCGATCAAAAACATGCATCAAAGTTTAATGAGAATACAGAAAACTATATTAAACAGATTGCATCTGTTGATTCTAGTTTTAAGCAAATAGTCAAGCAGGCAAATAGAAAAGATATAGTTGTAGGAGATCGTTTCCCTTTGCTTTATTTTGCGAAAGAATATGGTCTTACATATAGTGCTGCATTTCCAGGATGTTCTGAACAGACTGAACCAAGTGCATCTACTATTTCTTATTTAATTGATAAGGTCAAGAAGGATCATAATCCTGTTATCTTTAAGATTGAATTATCCAATGGACAGATTGCTCGTACTATTTCTGAAGAAACAGGTGCAAAAGTACGTACTATTCAAAGTATGCATAATGTGAGTGCAGAGGATTTTGATAATGGTGAAACATATGTTTCAATCATGCGTAAAAACGCAAAGGCAGTAAAGGAGGCACTTCAATGAAGACATTTATAAAAGTAGATCATTTGCATCTAGGTTATGATAATCAAGAAGTAATCAATGATCTTTCTTTTGATATAAATCAAGGTGATTTTATTACTGTACTAGGACAAAATGGTGCAGGTAAAAGTACCCTGATTAAAGGATTGTTAGGACTTATTAAGCCAATGGAAGGGCAGATTACATATTATATAAATGAAAGAGAAATAGGTTATATGCCTCAAGAAACAAAGGTGGATCGTCATTTTCCTGCTTCAGTATATGAAATAGTCTTATCAGGCGCATTAAATAGAGTAGGGTATCGTCCTTTCTTTAATTCAAAAGAAAAGAAACTTGCAGTAGAATGTTTAAAAATACTTCATATAGAAAACCTTAAAAACAATTCTTTTGGGGAACTATCTGGAGGGCAAAGACAGAAGGTCTTACTTGCAAGAGCACTATGTGCAACAAGAGAATGTTTAGTACTTGATGAACCTTCTAATAACTTAGACTATGATTCTAAAGAAGAATTCTATACTGTTTTAAAAGAACTTCATCAAAAAGGTTTAACAATTATCATGATTACTCATGATTTAGCGTCTCATGAAGTGATTGGTAATAAGATTCTTCATTTAGATAAAAATAACTATAGAATGGAGGAAGTTAAATAATGAATACATTACTCCATATGTTTAACTATACATTTATTATTCGTGCTTTTATTGTTGGCTTACTTATTTCATTATGTGCTGCAATGTTAGGCGTAAATCTTGTCTTAAGAAAGAATGCGATGATCAGTGATGGTTTATCCCATGTCTCTTTTGGAAGTTTTGCGATTGCGACAGTATTAGGAGTGGCACCACTTTATTTAGCTGTACCAGTAGCAGTGATTGCGGCTGTAATGATACTAAAACTTAACAACAATCATCATATTCATGGTGATGGTGCTATTGCGGTTTTATCATCTAGTTCACTTGCGATTGGTATTATGGCTATATCACTTACAAAAGGTGTGAATACAGATATCAATAACTACTTATTTGGTAGTATCCTTTCGCTTAATAATCAAGATATGATTATAAGTGTTGTTTTATCCCTTATTGTACTTATTCTTTATATTTTCTCTTATCATAAGATGTTTGCATTGACGTTTGATGAAGATTTTGCGAAAAGTACTGGTATTAACGTAGAATTCTACAACATCATTATCGCAATACTTTGTTCACTTACAATAGTATTAGGTATGCGTATGATGGGGGCACTTCTTATTTCAAGTTTAACAATTTTCCCATGTCTTACATCCATGTATTTCTGCAAGGATTTCAAGCATGTAGTAATTTCTTCTGCCATCCTTTCTTCTATTTGTTTTATTGTAGGATTATCTATTTCATACCTCTATGCAGCCCCAACTGGAGCGTCTATTGTAATTGTGAATTTAGTTGTTTTATGCATTACACAGCTTATTCATTATGTCACTACAAAATCATAATTAAGTCTTTTCATCGCCTCACAATTCTTATATAATGAGTATTCGTGGGAGCGTAAGAATATGGATATAGATTTATCAAAACCGCTTCCTGATGAAGTTGTATTTATCCTTCAAGCAAAAGCCTATGAGTTTCAGAAGGATGGCGTAGAAAAGATTGTTGCAGCAGAAATTGAAGATTATCTCAGAAACGTAGTATGGAGAAATAAAATCGCTATTACTTTTTGTGATATGATTGATGATATTATGTCTTTACAGTTCTCTACAATTTTTGAATATCTACAAGCTAAAGTCATTAAGGAAGCAGAAACTAAAAACTTAGCAGACTTTCAGAGTCTTATCATGAAATAACTTATTATTTCTATTAAAAGTGGCCTAAAAGCCACTTTTTGATTAGAACACTTATTTTGACTTTCATCTCTATATTGTTTAAGATGAATAGGTAGTAATTTTTTAAGAGGTTAATTATGAAATATAAAACGATAAAACTAAGTCATACTAATGAAATTATACAGACTTATGGTGTTAATTCTTTGATGGCTAAAGTAATAGAAAGTAAAAAAATAGATCAAAAACAATTTAAATCCTTTATGGATCCTCATCTTATTTATCATGATTTTTCTTTATTTGAAGAAGCAGATGAAACATTAGAACGTATTGAAGAAGCAATCGCAAATAAAGAAAAAATCTGTATTTATGGAGATTATGACTGTGATGGTATTCTAGCAACCACTATTCTTGTACAAGCTTTTCATGAAAGAGGAGTAGAAGTTGGATATCATATTCCTAATCGCTTTACTGATGGTTATGGGCTTAATACAACAAGAGTAGAACAGATGGCAGAGAAGGGCTACTCTCTCATTATTACTGTAGATAATGGAATCAAAGCATTTGATGCAGTAGAAAAAGCAGGAGAATTAGGTATTGATGTTATTATCACTGATCATCATGCCTTTGATGGTGAAGTACCAGTTGCTTATTCAATCATTCATACTAAAATGTCTCCTAAATATCCATTTAAAGAGATATGTGGTGGTTTTATTGCCTATAAGCTTGCAGCAGCTCTTTTAAAGCATCATGACCCTTATTTATTTACTCTAGCTTCTATTACAACTATATCTGACATGATGCCATTACTAGATGAAAATAGAAGTTTAGTAGGACGTGGTTTACAGTTTATGAAGCAATATAAATACCCCTCTTTAGAACTATTAAAAGGGAGTAGAGACTATAATGCCACAACTATAGGTTTCACAATAGCTCCCCGTATTAATGCCTTTGGACGCTTACCAGAACTAGTGAATCCTGTATATTTAGTTAAATATTTCTTAAAAGAAGCAGACTCGGCCTACCAAGAAAAGATTTCTAATTATGCATCTAAAATCAACTCTAAAAGACAATCATTAACCACTTCTTTATATAAAGAAGCAGTGACTGATACATCTTCACCTTGCTTATTTTATGGCTCAGAAAATATGCATGAAGGATTAGTAGGTCTAGTGGCAGGTAAATATACAAGAGAATATGAACAGCCAGCCTTTGTCATGCATTATAATCCTAAAGAAGAAATATATAAAGGAAGTGCAAGAGGAATTGATGGCTTTAATATTTATAATTTCTTTACTCATCATGAAGATCTTTTTGTGCAATATGGAGGTCATGCAAAAGCAGGAGGCTTTACTATTACTAAGTCTAACTATCCTTTAGTCTATGATGCCCTTATGAATGATATAAAAGGATGCCATTTTGAAGCCAGTGAGTCAGTTATTCCTATTACACTCACAGATACAACAATTTCTAATGTTGAGTCACTTGATTTACTTGCCCCTTTTGGTGAAGAAAACAAAGCACCATTATTTATTCTAGAAGATGTATCATGTCATCAAGTAGACCGTTTATCTGAAGGAAAACATTTAAAGTTTCATTTAGGAGATAATCAGGTCTCTGCCCTTGCTTTTAATAAAGGACAATTATATGATGAACTTGTTCATAAAGATTCTATGACTCTAGTTGGTACGTTATCTATCAATGTCTTTAGAGGTAATAAATCTATTAACTTTATTGTTGAGGATATCTTATAATTTAGTTAATCTGTAAGGATTTATTTTTAAGATTTTATGTTATTCATTGTTTTGTGATGATATAATAATATTGTATAGGAGGATTCGTTATGGATTTTAAACAGCATATTGCATCTATTCCAGGATTTCCAAAGGAAGGAATTATCTTCAGAGATGTAACACCTTTATTAGAAGATAAGGATGCATTCAAAGCTTGTATTGATGATTTAGCAGCACATGCAAAGGATTTAGGGGTTGACGTAGTTGTAGGCCCTGAATCAAGAGGGTTTATCTTTGGATGTCCTGTTGCTTTAGAATTAGGATGTGGCTTTGTACCAATCAGAAAGCCAGGTAAGTTACCTAGAGAAACTGTCAGCAAGAAATATGATTTAGAATATGGATCAAATGAAATCTTCATGCATAAAGACAGTATTAAGCCAGGTATGAAAGTATTAATCGTTGATGATTTACTTGCAACTGGTGGTACCGTAGAAGCTGCTGCTGCACTTATTGAAGAAATGGGTGGAGAAGTTGTAGGTATGGAATTTGTGATTGAATTAGAAGAATTAAAAGCTACTGAAAAACTAAGTAAATACAACATCTATTCACAGGTTAAATACTAATAGAAACTCCTTTTGGAGTTTTTTTATTTTGTTTGTATTATTCATAAACGAATAGTAAATATCAGAATAAATGAAGTGATATTTGTATTATTCCTTTCTTAGTCTCTTCATGTTAGTAGTGAATTATGTTATAATTGAGATGATACACGAGGGGGTGTTATTATGAAATATAAAGGTGCAGGGGACCTAATGAGTTACGACGACGTCCTTGCTCTTGTAAAAACATATATCACAAAAGAAGAAAGTTTAGCCCTGATTCAAAAGGCTTATGACTTTATTATGGTGAAGCATAAGGAACAGAAAAGAAGAAGTGGTGAACCTTATACAATTCATTTGATCTGGGTTGCTTATATTCTTGCAACATTACAGACTGGACCAATTACTATTGCAGCAGGACTTCTTCATGATGTTATGGAAGATTGTGATGTGCCTCGAGAAGAAATGGTTGAGAGATTTGGTGAAGAAGTTACTACTCTAGTAGAGGGTGTTACTAAGATCACTAAGATGCCTTATATGGAAGAAAGTGATTTCCATGCTGAAAATCATCGTAAGATCTATATTGCGATGGCTAAGGATATTCGTGTTATCTTGATTAAATTAGCTGATAGACTCCATAATATGCGTACGCTTCAATATATGAGACCGGATAAGCAACAGCGTATTTCTAGAGAAACATTAGAAGTCTATGCGCCAATTGCGCATCGTTTAGGTATTAATGATATTAGAGTAGAACTAGAAGATTTATGCTTATTATATCTTGATCCTAAAGCTTATAAAGAAATTGCGGCACTTCTTGATAAGAAGAAGAGTGAAAGAAAAGATTCTGTTGATGCAATGATTAAGTCAGTTGAAAAGAACTTAGAAGGAACTGGCATCAGTTATCGTATTAAGGGTCGTGCTAAGCATATTTATTCTATTTATAAAAAGATGGTTTATAAGCATAAGCGTTTTGATGAAATCTATGATTTGAATGCTTTACGTATTATTGTACAAACTAAGAATGAATGTTATGAAGTATTAGGTATTATGCATGAGAAATATCGTGCGATTCCTGGACGTTTTAAGGATTATATTGCCATGCCTAAGCCTAATATGTATCAGTCATTACATACATCTGTGATTGGTGAAAAGGGCTATGTATTTGAAATCCAGATTCGTACTGAAGATATGGATGAACTCGCTGAAAGAGGGGTTGCATCTCATTGGCGTTATAAAGAAGGTAAGAAGTATAATGCGAAACAGGAACAGAAGGAAATTGGAGAAAAGCTTCAGTGGATGAGTGAGTTCATTACTGTAAGTGATGAAATGAAAGATAATGAAGCTAAAGATTTTTATAATACGTTACAACGTGATATCTTTGAAGCCAATGTTTATGCTTTAACACCTGCAGGTCGTATTGTAGAATTACCAAATGGGTCTACACCGATTGACTTTGCATATCGTGTTCATACAGAAGTTGGACATCATGCGGTTGGAGCAATTGTGAATGGTGTTATGGTTCCTTTTGATACCAAATTAAGAACAGGTGATATTGTAGAAATCAAGACTAATAAGAATTCTGGTCCAAGTGAAGGCTGGTTGAAGTTTGTAAGAACAGCGGGTGCTCGTAATAAGATTCGTCAATATATCACAAAACATGAAGAAGAAAATAAGAAACAGATTATTGAAGAAGGAAGAAGACTTCTTAGAGATGAAATCAGAGCAAGACAGCTTGATGAAAAGACTTATATGAGTCCTGATACTTATAGAACTTATCTTGGCTCATTTGGCGCCAATACATTTGATGATGTACTCTTTGCATTAGGTAAGAAGCATGCGACTGCTTCTACACTTCTTGATAAAGTGGCCCCACAAAAGAGAGGATTCTTTGATAACTTGTCTCAAATCCTTCGCCACAACAACAATATTCAGGAATTAAATAAGAAACATGAGAAGAGTATTGGTGTGGCAGTCACTGGTGTAGATGGATTAAAGATGCAATTATCTAAATGCTGTAATCCTATTCCTGGTGACAAGATTGTTGGTTTTGTATCTAAAGGACAGGGAATCAAGATTCATCGTGCGGATTGTCCAAATGTCAAGAGTGTCGTAAAAGGACGTTTGATTGATGTTTATTGGGATTATCCTAATATTGAACAGAAGCGCTTTAATGTGGATCTAGAAGTCGTTGGATTAGATCGTCCTAATTTATTAAGTGATATTGTGACATGTTTAAGTCAGGTAAAGGTCAATATTCTTAAAATCAATGCGAACATCATGGATTTAGATGCTCATATTCGTTTAACATTATCTGTAGAGAATGCAGAAATCTTACAGAATACAATTGATAATATGAATAAAGTACAGGGTGTTGCAGAAATTCGCCGTGTAATTCATTAGTGACTTGAATTAAATATACTTTTGATTTATAATCACCTTATATTCAGTGAAGAAGATTAAGTAATGGACATTGATAGAGAGGTCATGGCTGGTGGAAATGGCTAATGAGAAGTTATGGGACACTTTGGAGAATGCTTTAAAAAAGCACGTTGGTAACGTTATAACTAAGTAAAGTGCATGATTTATTCATGAACTAAGGTGGTACCGCGTATTAACGTCCTTAGATTAAGGACGTTTTTTATTTTTATAAAGGAGGAACTCATGAAATACAATAGACCAAGAGGGACAGTAGATATTACCCCTGAAAATTCAGAAAAATGGATTGAAATGGAACAGCTATTAAGAACTGTTGCCGCAAATTACAACGTAAAAGAAATGCGTACACCAATCTTTGAACACACAGAATTATTTAGCCGTGCAGTTGGTGATACGACAGATGTAGTAACTAAAGAAATGTATACATTTAAGGATAAGGGAGATCGTTCTCTTACTTTAAGACCAGAAGGAACTGCAGGTATTGCAAGAGCATATGTAGAAAATAAGATGTATGCTTTACCTGAAAAGTTACAGAAGGTTTACTATATGGGACCAATGTTTAGATATGAACGTCCACAAAATGGTAGACAGAGACAGTTCCACCAGTTCGGTGTAGAAATGTTAGGTGTTGAATCACCATACGTAGATGTTGAATGTATGTTGATGGCAGTGACTATCGTTGAAGCATTAGGTATTAAGAATATCAAATTACATATTAACTCATTAGGTGATGATGAATCAAGAACTGCATATAGAGAAGCTTTAAAGAATCATTTCAGACCAGTGCTTAATGATTTATGTGAAGACTGTCAGGCACGTTTTGAAAAGAACCCATTAAGAATTCTAGACTGTAAAGTCGATGCGAAGAATCCAGTCATGGCTTCTGCTCCTCGTACAATTGATTATTTAAGTGAAAAAGCGAAAGTACATTTCGATAAAGTCTGCAGTTTATTAGATGATTTAGAAATCGAATATGTTGTAGATACGAATTTAGTAAGAGGATTAGACTACTATTCTCATACAGTATTTGAAATCATCAGTGATGATCCAAAGTTAGGAGCTGGTTCTACTGTTGGTGGTGGAGGACGCTACAATGGCCTTGTTGAAGAACTTGGAGGTCCTGCAACTCCTGGTGTAGGCTTTGCATTTGGTATGGAAAGATTGATGCTTGCATTAGATGACGAAGAAGATGAAGAAAATGGTATTGATGTTTATGTTATGCCTCTAGGTGATGAAGCAAGAGATTTAGCAATGCAGATCATCACAATGCTTAGAGCAAACGGCTTTACTTGTGATATGGATTATGCAGGTAGAGGCTTAAAAGGACAGTTCAAGTCTAGTGACCGTTTTGGTGCACATCTTTCTATTATTATTGGTGAAGATGAAGTAAAGGGTGAATATGTTAATATTCGCTGCAATCATTCTAAAGAACAGAGTGAAGTTAAATTAGAAGATATTTTAAGTTATATTGAAAATCATTATGAAGGAGATCATGAACATGAATAGAACTCACAACAATGGAGAACTAAGAATCACTGATGTCAATAAAAAAGTAGAACTTATTGGCTGGGTAGCTAAAAAGAGAAACTTAGGTGCTTTAGTCTTTGTAGACTTAAGAGACCGTCATGGTATTACACAGGTAATCTTTGATGAATCATTCAATGAACAGTTAAAGGATGTTAAGAACGAATATATTCTTGACATCAAAGGGACTGTCGTAGAAAGAAGTTCTAAGAACCCAGATATGCCAACTGGTGATATTGAAATCCAGGCTGAAGAAGTAAAGATTGTCAATAAGGCAGCGACTACTCCTATGATTATTGCGGACGAAACTGATGCCTTAGAAGAAACAAGAATGAAATATCGTTATCTTGATTTAAGACGTCCAGCTCTTCAAAAGAACATCATGAGACGTGCTAAGATTGTCAGAGCTATTCATGAATATTTAGATAGTGAAGAATTCGTAGAAATTGAAACACCATATTTAAATAAATCTACACCAGAAGGTGCAAGAGACTTCTTAGTACCTTCACGTGTACATAATGGCTCATTTTATGCATTACCACAGTCTCCACAGTTATTTAAGCAGTTATTAATGGTAGCTGGTTTTGAACGTTATTATCAGATTGCTAGATGTTTCCGTGATGAAGACTTACGTGCTGACCGTCAGCCAGAATTCACTCAGGTGGACGTAGAAATGAGTTTCATGAATACTGATCAGGTTATTGGTATTGGTGAAGGCTTAATCAAGAAGGTTATGAAAGATGTTATGGACATCGATGTTCAGTTACCATTCCCAAGAATGACATGGCATGATGCAATGGAAACTTATGGAATCGATAAGCCTGATACACGTTTTGATTTAAAGCTTGTTAACTTAAATGAAACAGTGAAGGATGTTGACTTTACGGTATTCAAGAGTGCGCTCGAAGCAGGAGGACATGTAAAAGGTATTAATGTCAAGGGTGAAGCAGATAACTATTCACGTAAGAAGATTGATGCTTTAACTGAACTTGCTAAGAAATATAAGGCTAAAGGTCTTGCTTGGTTAAAAGTGACTGATAAGGGTGTATCTGGGCCTATTGCTAAGTTCTTTACTGAAGAACAGATGAGCGCTTTATTAGAAAAGATGAATGCTGAGGTAGGAGACTTATTACTATTTGTGAGTGATACTCATTACATGGTTGTATGTGATGCTCTTGCAGCAATCAGAAATCATTTAGGTAAAGAATTAAAGTTATATGATCCTCGTCAGTTCAACTTCTTATGGGTTGTTGATTTCCCAATGTTTGAATATTCTGAAGAAGATGGAAGATACTATGCAATGCATCATCCATTCACTCGTCCAAAGGATTCTGATCTAGATAAGATTGATACAGATCCAGCAAACTGCTTAGCAGATGCTTATGATATCGTCTTAAACGGTTTCGAACTAGGTGGTGGATCTCAGAGAATCTATGAAGAAGAATTACAGGATCGTGCCTTCAAGGCTTTAGGATTCACACAGGAAAGAATTGATGCACAGTTTGGCTGGTTTGTGGATGCATTTAGATACGGTGCACCACCACATGCTGGATTCGCATTAGGATTAGACCGTTTCGCAATGTTACTTTGTGGATGTGATTCTTTAAGAGACGTTATTGCCTTCCCTAAGAATACAAGTGCAACTTGTCCAATGTCAAAAGCACCTACACCAGTAGACAATGATCAGTTAAAGGACTTAGGAATTGAGGTTACTGAATATGAATCAGAAGAGAATAAATAAAGTATTAGAAAAAATGGAAGAAAGAGGCATTGACTATCTATTAGTCACTGACCCTGTTTCTATCGATTATTTATTAGATTATGTCAATCATCCAGGTGAAAGAATGTATGTTATGGTTCTTTCTTCTAAAGGAAATCATCAGTTATTCTTCAATAACTTATTCTATGTGGGAGAAGACTTAGGTATGCCTATTACTTGGTTTGATGATACAGATAATGGTCCAGCATTACTTGCAGATTATTTAAAGGATGCAAAAGTGATTGGTGTAGATAAGAATATGCCAGCACGTTTCTTAATTCCTGTACAGGATCGCGTCAACGCTAAATATGTTTTAGGATCACTATGCGTAGATGAAGTAAGAATGCAGAAGGATGATGAAGAAAAAGCACTCATGTTTAAAGCAAGTGAAATGAATGATACAGCAATGGCTGAAGTAAAAAGATTACTTGCAACAGATAAGACTGAAATTGAAATGGATGAAGCATTACTTGCTTACTACAAGTCATTAGGTGCATCAGGTCATTCATTTAGTCCAATCATGGGTTATGGTGCCAATGGGGCGAACCCTCATCATTCATGCGATGATAGCCGTTTAAAGCCAGGAGATTCTATTATCGTTGATATGGGATGTATCTATAAAGGATATTGTTCTGATATGACAAGAACATTCTTCTATAAAGAAGTATCCCAAAAGCAGAAAGAAGTATACAATCTTGTATTAAAGGCAAATGAAGCAGCTGAAGCTGCCATCAAGCCAGGTATGAAATTATCTGAAATTGATGCAGTCGCAAGAAATATAATTACTGAAGCAGGTTATGGTAAAGAATTCAATCATCGTTTAGGTCATTTCATTGGTAAAGATGTACATGAATTTGGTGATGTATCTTCTGTCAGTGATATTATCGCAAAGCCTGGTATGATTTTCTCAATTGAACCTGGTGTTTATTTACAGGGTGATTTTGGAGTTCGTATTGAAGACTTAGTTATGGTCACTGAAGATGGCTGTAAGGTATTAAACAGTTATCCAAAGGAATTAACTGTAATTGAATAATTCATGTAGAAAGGATAGTTAGGATGTTTCCTGGCTATTCTTTTTTTGCTTGTTGAAAGATTTATTGAAAAAGTGAAAAGAGTTGAATACATCGATATATATGTACATAATTAGTTATATAAAGGTTGTATATGATTATGTATTGAATATAAGGGGGTGTTTTACAATGAACAATAATCGTAGACAAGCACAATTTTTACTAAGAAGTATAACTGATGATGTCCCACAACTTTTATTAGAAGAGAATAATTTAGTTTTTAGAAATGAATTGAAAGAAGATATTTTGATTCCTTGCAGTAGTATTATAAGCATTAAGATTTTACCTATTAATAGAATCTATAATCCCTCTGTTGGACTTTTAAAACATGGAATGAAAGGGTTCATGGCACAACGTAATGCGGGAGTATTTAGTGTTTATTTTAATTATTATGTAGATTTGAATGTTGTGACTACTACAAATACTTATTTATTTGAAAGTCTTGATCTTGAGAATGCATCGAAGTTTATTATGAAATTAGATGAAATCATCAAGGTTATTGATGATGTGAATCTTATTGATTTATTCAAAACAAAATCGATTAATGAATTGAAGGAATACATGGATCAGCATTATAAAGATTGGGCCAAAAAATATAATTTGGAAAATCCACGTACGACATTAGATGAAAACATGATAAGATTAGCACATAATAAGAACTAGTCTCTTTTTGAAAAGGAAAATAATAATAAAACAGTATGATTTCAGGTTTGACACAGAGTTGATCAAATCATTAATAGGAAAAACTTTCACAAAATACAAACATGCAGATTTCATCATTACAGATTCTGGGACAGGTATTTTGGGATTTGAGATTAATCAACAGGTATTTAAATTAGTGAACGATTATGAGGCGTTAGATTATTTTGGATTAGATGGTGAAGCAACAATACTAAGTATTTCTACATCCAATTGGACAGCAGTAGAATCAAGGTTTAATAATGATATCAAAGAAACATATATTGATGAGGTAGTACAGAAAATCATTCTAGTCAATGATCATACTTTTTCTAAAAATTATGATATGTGGGAAACGAAAGCTATTGTCTTCTGCTATGAAAATTTTGAAATCTGTTTTGAAAAACAGGATTGTTGGTTTTCAATGGAAATTGAAATCCATAAAGAACGTGATACGTAGAATGTGATAGATGATGGTAAAGATATATTGAATGATTTTGATGAGAATTCATCTGTTACAATAGAAAGAACAATAGTAGAAATTGTGTAATATGGGGGTCTGGATTTTTTCAGACCCTTTTTTGTGTTATGATATAAATCAGAGGGGTTAACTATGGAAATAAAAAAAGCAGATAGGGCTCATATAGTTGAAATAATGAGTCTTTACAAAGATGCAAAGATATTTATGGATAATCATGGCAATAAAGATCAGTGGCCTGTAGGTTATCCTTCAAAAGAGTTGATTACTAAAGATATAGATAAGATGTATTTATGCATGTATGAAAATCAAATTGCGGCTGTTTTCTATTATGCGATAGAAGAAGATCAAGCTTATAAGGAAATCGAGGGACAATGGCTCAATGATGCACCTTATGGTGTGGTACATCGTGTTGTTTCTGCACATATTGTAAAAGGGGCCTGCAAGTTTATCTTGAACTGGGCTTATAGTCAGATTCCTAATTTAAAGATGGATACTGGAATCAAAAATATCCCTATGCAGAATTTATTAGAATCTTGTGGATTTAAACAGTGTGGAAAAATAGTCAATACGCAAGGAATAACATGTCTTGCATATCAAAAAGGAGAAACAAATGAAATATAAATGTTTAATACTAGATCATGATGATACAATTGTAGATAGCACACGTACAGTGAACTTTCCTGCATTCTTAGACTCATTAAGTAAATTGCGTCCTGGTGTTACTATGACTTGTGAAGATTATTTTAAGTATAATTATAAGCCAGGTTTCACTGCATTATGTTTTGATATACTAAAGTTCACTGAAGAAGAAATGCATATACAGGAAAATAACTGGCAGTCTTATATTCGTGATCATGCCCCTGTCTGTTTTGATGGCATTCATGATTTATTATGGCGTTATGTAAATGAAGGTGGCACTATCTGTGTTATTTCTCATTCAATGAAGCATACAATCATTCGTGATTATAAGAATAATGATTTACCAGAGCCTTCTATTATATATGGCTGGGAATTACCTCCTGAAAAGCGTAAACCATCTATTTGGCCTGTTGAAAGCATTATTGAAGAACTTCATTTAAATAAAGAAGATGTCTTGCTTGTAGATGACTTATTACCAGGCGTACAGATGGCACGAGACGCGCATATTGATGCATGTGGAGCTGGATGGGCTCATGATATCAAGGAAATTAAAGAAGATATCAAGAATAAATGTACTTATTATGTTGAGTCTGTAAAAGAGTTAGAAGACTTATTGTTTGAGGGAGAGTAAAGATGGAATTAGACGCATTTTTATTAGTAAAAGAACCATTCAATGAAACTAGTAATTATATTAATCAACCATTAGATGACAAAGTACGTCTTAATGCAGCTTTAAGTAACTTTATGTGGGAAGAAGCAGATGCATATACTAAAAACCATACTGGAATGATTCATATCCATAAGACAATTGAAACTATTCAGACAGACTGTCCTTTGTTTGTAGAAGAAGTATGTTCAAATATTGATGAGAATGTTGTAGGAGTTTATATGAATGATGTCATCTATGAACCATCTTTTTATCAAACAATGGCCAAGATGATTGATCAGGATATGTTTCCTATTTATAACGTCATCTGGTTTGGTTTATATCCATTAGAAAATGGGGTAGGGGCTTATACAGATGGTCTTGAAAAACTCGGCTATCATGAAATAGAAGTCTCTTCTATTGGTGAACCTATGGCTGTATTAGACTTCATTAAAGACACTGCACTCTATGTTATTATGAACAATGTGGTATTTAAAGATGGTGAAACTATTGGGCTCACTATTGAACAGGTATTGACTATTTATTTGGGTGAAAGTGAGATATTTGATACACCAACTTTTAGGATAGACGATCCTTTTCTTACCAATTTATGAAAATACTTTCATTTTTAAGTGATATCTATGTAATCATTATTTAATTTGTGTTAATATATTATCGAGGTGACAAAATATATGTATTATTTTATAGGTATTAAAGGTTCAGGAATGGCTTCTCTTGCAAGAATTTTATATGATTTAGGTTATGAAGTCGCAGGAAGTGATATTGATAAGTATATCTTCCTTGAAGATGGCTTAAGAGAAAGACATATTCCTATTTATTCATTTAATAAAGACAATATTAAAGACGGTATGGATGTTATTGTAGGGAATGCATTTGATCGTTCTAATGAAGAAGTGGCTGCTGCAGAAGACAATCCTAATGTAACAATTCATCACTATTATGATTTCCTAGCTAAGCTTATGGATGATCATATTACTATCGGTATTGCAGGTACACATGGTAAGACTTCTACTACAGGTATGGCTTATCATTTATTTAAAGACTATGATAAGACAAATGTATTAATTGGTGATGGTACTGGTTATGCTACTAAGGGAGCTAAGTATTTCGTTGCTGAATGCTGCGAATATAAAGATCATTTCTTATGGTATCATCCAGATTATGCTTATATCAACAACATTGAAATGGACCATGTAGACTATTTCAAGTCAATGGAACAGTATGAACAGTCTTTTGAAAAATATGCCAACCAGGCTAAAAAGGCTATTGTCATCTGGGGTGATGATCCTCATCTTCCACATTTGAATTATACAAAGAGAGTTGTAAAATTCGGTGTAAAAGACGGTAATGATGTTCAGGCTAAAAATGTGATTAATAATGAAAAAGGTCTTTCATTTGATGTATATATCTATGGTGATCTTTTTGGACATTTCACTCTACCATTCTATGGTATGCATACACTTTATAATACATTAGGTGTTATTACTTTAGGTTATCTTGAAGGTATGGACTTTGATTATATGCAGAGTCAGTTAAGTACATTTAAGGGAACTAAGAGACGTTATGCAGTGAAAGAAGTAGGCAATAATGTATATGTTGATGACTATGCACATCATCCAACAGCTATTAAATATGTAATTGAAGAAACAAGAACACGTTTCCCTGGCAAGCAGATTGTTGCGGTTTATCAGCCAGATAGATATTCTCGTGGCTTAAGATTTGCGAAGGATTATGCACGAATCATGGATACAGTTGATCATCCATATTTTGTGGATTTCCCTAAAAATGCGCCAAAAGAACCAGGAATCGATATTGATGTCAGTGTTATTACTAAGAACCTACCTCGTTCTAAGGTAGTGACTGAAGATGAAGCAGGTGCAAAAGAATTAGCTCAATATGATAATGCAGTATTCTTATTTATGAGTCCTAAGGATATTTATAAATTAGAAGAATTAGTTATTAAGGAAAAAGAAAAGGCATAGGAGAAAATCTAAGTAACTGAATATATTGACTGTTGTGTTTAAATGTGCTCATAGAAGAACGTTAAAATGAACACATCAAATAACAAAAAATTATAATCCAAAGGATTTTGCTGTTATCTCTAATGGCAAGACTTATAAGAACATCAATAAATCTACAAAATTAAAGAAGTTTGAAAAAAGCTTGTTCGAGAACAGAGAGGTCTTTCTCGAAAGTATGAAAATCTAAAGAAAGGAGAGTCTACTCAAAAAAGAAATATACGAAAAACAAAGGCTTAAGATACAGAAACTTCATCAGAGAATTGATAACATTCGTACTGATTACATCAATAAGATAATCGCAGAGATAGTGAAAACCAAGCCATCTTATATAACGATTGAAAATCTAAACGTATCAGGAATGATGAAGAACAAGCATCTTTCAAAGGCAGTTGCTTCGCAGAAGCTTTATGAATTTAGATCAAAGCTTTTAGCTAAATGCAAGGAGAACGGAATTGAACAACGAACAGTAGATAGATGGTTCCCATCATCTAAGACATGTCATTGCTGTAAAAGTATCAAGAAAGATTTAAAGCTTTCAGATAGAATTTTCAGATGTGACTGTGGTTATATCGAAGACAGAGATTTCAATGCTGCACTTAATCTGAGAGATGCTACGACTTACGAAGTTGCATAAACAAACGCAAACGTAGGTATGTACCGAAGGCTACTTCGGGAATTTACGACTATGGAGTGTACAAGAACTTGTGAGTAGATTTGATTTTTGTCAATCCAAAGCATACACAATAAAATAGTAAGTAATGTTCGTGAGAACTTACATTATCTCGATGTGAGTATATTTAATCACATTTTGAGTGGCAGGAGATCCCATGGATATCTTAACAATTTGTCTATGTATTCTAGTGCTCGCTGGTGTATTTGCATTAGTGTCTCTAGGAGTATTTCTTATCCATGCACTTACAACTTTAAAAGATGTCAGTCATTTGGCACAACATTTAGAAACAACTGTTTCTAAAGTAAATGTCACAGTGGATGATATCAACTATAAAATGGATAAGCTCAATGAACCTATCAACGTGGTAAGTGGTATTTTTAATAAGAAGAGATCAAGCGCAGGTATATTAGGAACGGTATTAGGCTTGAAAAATATCTTGAAGAAAAAAGGTAGAGTCAAAAGTTTATGAAAAACTTGATGAATGACAGATTTCAGGGCTCGATGAACGATGCGATATCATTCA